>NZ_DINY01000038.1:778-8882 GCF_002426075.1 Empedobacter sp. UBA5528
TTGGAGTTGTGCAACAGTTACCGATGTTGTGTACAGTTTTCATGTGTTATTATTTATTTTTATGGGTCACATGGAATACGCCAGATTGGTTATAATATCATCTTCGGTTGGTGATTTGTTCCAATCATGGCTATTTCATCTCAAAATATCGATAACTGAGATTTTGTTGTAAACTCTTCAAGAAATTTCATCCCTTTATATGAATTTCCTTTTTCATTCAATTTCGGACTCCAAACTGCAATCGCATAATGATTTGGATGGATTGCAACAATCCCTCCTCCAACACCACTCTTTCCAGGAAGTCCAACTTTAAAGGCAAATTCTCCAGATTCGTCATATAAGCCACAAGTTTGCATTAGTGCATTTATTCTTTTGCATTGGCTTTTGGTAAGTATCGAATTGTTAGCAAATATGTTACAGCCATTGTTTGCTAAAAACAAAAATAATTCTGAAAGCTCTTTGCAATTCATTTCAAGAGAGCAAAGATCAAAATAGAAGTCAAGAACATCTGAGGGTTCATTTTCAATATTTCCAAAGGATTTAATGAAATTACATAATGCCACATTTCGAAATCCTACGCTTTTTTCTGAAGCAGCTATTTTGCGTGAATAGTTTAATTCTGAATTATTGGAAATGCTTCTAATAAAAGATAAAAATTCTTCTTTTGGGTTTTTCAGATTGCTAAGTAGAATATCTGAAATAACAATTGCTCCAGCATTTATAAAGGGATTTCGAGGTATGCCTTTATCTGCTTCAAGTTGAACTAGAGAATTAAATGCTGTTCCTGAAGGTTCTACTCCAAGTCTTGTCCAAATTTTCTCGCCAAGAATACTATATGCTAAGCTTAGTGAAAGTACTTTTGCAATACTCTGAATCGAAAATTTTTCGTTAAAATTGCCAATACCAAAATTAGTGTGGTCAATTGTTGATATAAATACTCCAAAACTTTCCGAATCAACGTTAACCAACTCAGGAATATAAGATGCCAATCGTCCTTTGTCATCTGTATTTTTAACCTCTTCATAGGTTGCCCTAACTATTTCTTCTAAATTCACCTCTTTTTTAATTTAATTGTACACAACGGTTTGGGTATTGCCGAAGGCGGGTATTTTTAGCACAAAAGTTCAATCGAAGGACAAAAGTTGAACTTTGCACAAATGTCAATTCGAAGCCGTTCAGCCACGCTTTTGGCAATGCCTTGTTAGCGGCTGGCATTTTCATTATTTTGGTTGTTTTTTAAGTAAAACGCTGTTTCACATAAATCCCTCATGTGTTTACTTAATTCTTCTGGATTAGAAATTAAATAATTGTAGTCTTGTACTGAAATGATTCTCTTAAAATAATCATATTTCAGAGTGGCACCATGAAATAATTTCGCTCTCATTATGCCTGCAATTTCAACAGCATCAATATTTGACAAATTATAATTTCTGACCGAATTATTGTGGTTTAAAGTTGGCGAATAATTATTCTTAGCAAAAAACGATTTTACATGTTTGCGAGATTCATGATTACTTTCTGTAATACTTTCTAGTACCATAAAATATCTGGCACATTTGTATATATGATTAGTCTCTTTGTTTGCGTCATGAAAAAGTGACAAGGAAAAATTTTGATTATCAATTATTTTTTCAGCGTTATTAATGAATGAAAGTTTCTCTTCTAAACTAATCCATAGTCTGTGCAATCTGTTATACTGAACTAATTCAGTTTTATACATAATTTTTTCATTCATTTTTACAACTTTAAAAAACTCAACGGGGGATTGACCTGATATTAAAGAAAGAAACAGTTTTGCTTTTTCAAGATGAACACTACATTCTTTCTCAAAATTTAATATGTTAGATTGCGATTCATTGGATTTATAAAGTATATAACAAACAGGAATATTATCGGAATAATCCTTATCAAATGTTTCAATATTAGATACTGCGTATTTATATTTGAATGTTTCAAAGAAATCCTTTATATAATCAATGTAGTGATTATGATACAAAGATTTCAATGGTACCAGAATTGTGTTATTATATATTTCTATTATTTCGTCGATTGATGGTCCATAAACTAATAGTCCAAAGTAGTTTTCTTCTTTAAGATAGTTTTCAATAATTTTCATCTTCGGTTAAATGCTTGCTGCTAACGGTTGACGGATTTGCGACAGTAAAAAATATAGCAACGAAGTTGCGTGTATTTTTTATTTAGCAAATTCGATGATGTACGCAGTTCGGAGCGATAGCGATGAAATGTGTACATTATCGGATGTAATCCGTCAACCGATGTGACGCGATTCGTAGCATAGCGGAGAATTGCGTCACATCGTTTTGGGTATTGCCGAAGGCGGGGAAATCGAAGCGGAAAGTTTCGATTTTGCACCGAGGCGAGCCAAAACGAATTTTTATGAGTTAAATTTAAAAATATAAAACGAATAAAATTCGTTTTTGGCGGAAAATTATGGTAGAACCTTGAATTTACCACTTTAGCCCCGCTTTTGGCAATACCTTGTTAGCTGTAGTTGCAATTTGCAAATTTTTTATCTAGTCTGTAAAATCACAATACCGCCTTTTAAATCTAAATGTGGAAATTTATCTTGATAATCATTTTTACTTAAGATTTTTATATTTTTTATTGAGTTCAAGTCAATTAAGACATTTGTTTTTAAATTCTCTGAACTTACAGGATATCCGTCAATGATAAGTAGACCAAATTCAGGAATACTCAAATTTTTAATAGTTTTATTTTTTAAGTTTTCAGATTCAATGATATTACTATTTCCGTTCGATTTTATATTAATAGTTTTATATTTTTTATTTTTTGTAATTCTGTTAACTTGTTCTTTACTCGAATAAAAATTTTTAAAATTTATTTTCAGTGTGTCAAAAAAGACAGAATAACCACTTTCTTGAAGTTTAACAATTCTAGTATGATTATATGTAATTGATCTACTTTTACAAGAAAATAAAATCAAAGCAAATATAATAGTGTAAAAAAGTTTTTTGATTTTCATTTAGTCGGTCTGATTTTGTGCAATTACAGCTAACGGGAAACGCATTGGCGAAGTGGCGGATAAATTGGACGAAAAGTTCAATTTAGCAGTAACGTAGCCGATGTGTTTCCACAGAAGCTAAATTATTAAAAAAAGCTGAATGTGGAACACATTCGGCGGAATAAAAAGCACAAAAGTTGAAGTTTGCACTTAACCCGCCATTTTGCCAATGCGATGTTATATGCCGTTTTTTCTATGTTATTTTATTGTTTCTCGCAGAAAATTTAGATAATCAGTCAATGTTTTCACAATGGTTTCTTTGTTGATGGTGTCGTTATCAGAACCTAACCAATTTTCTCTGTCAACAATTGCAACTGTCATATAGTTTCCACTTCCAAATCGGTCTGGTCGTCTGATATGATTAAGTCCAAAGTCATTTGCTTTAATCATAATGAGGTCGTGAAGTTGATTGCGGATTTCGCCTCTTGTCATATCTTCAGGAAGTTCTACTTCGTCAGGGTCGGTCGATATTTTGAAGCAAAGTTTTCCTTCTTCAAGTTGGATGTAAGCTGGATAATCGTTCCAATAATCCCAATTTAAAACAGCATTCCAAAATCCTCCATTTGGATTGTTTACATAACCCCAATCTACATAAATTTCTTTTTCGAGGAATTGAAAAAATCCTTGCCAATCATTACCGTTCCAGTCTTTTAAGATTTTAGTTTCAAATTCGTTGTTTGATTTTTCAATTCTTGTCAATCTTTCATAGAAATCAACGAAAATATTGTTTGTTGTTTCTTTAAATTGGTCAAGCAAGCTGATAAAGTCAATTCTGCTGAAAATTGAAAACCCTTGCTTCTGAATATTGTTTAGGCTTGTTTGGCTTTCGTTTCCTGTTTTTAGATAAATGCAAATCGGGTTTTCATAGTTATTATTTTCGCACCATTTTTCAGCAGTTTCTTTGTAACGAGCCAATTGGTTTGAGTGTTGGTTGCTATGTGTTTTGTCTTCGATAATGATTAAATATTTATCGTTTACCTCTGCCCAAACATCTATGTTTTCCCATTGTCTTCCAGCTTCAACTTTTGAGATTGTTTCGTTGAAGTTGGGGTTTTGTTTTTGAATTAGTTGAGTTACAAATGTTTTTCCACATTTGTTTAAATGTTGGTCTACTGATTGATAATTATCATCAGCAAATTGCAAAAGCCAAGTAATAAAAGCGTCTTGATTTAATTCTTTGGTTGCAATGTCAAAAATGTTTGGTCGCATATATGATTTAGTTTTAGGACAAAGGTTGATGTTTTCCTGTAGGACTTCGGCTACAAGTAAAAAAGGTTAGTGTACCCAAGTTTTTGTTTTGATAACCACAATGTTTGCAGGAATACATATCTTGTACTCCGCCTTCTAAGGGTTGATGTTTCTTTGTCGGACTTTTTGTACAAGTGAAAAAAGTCAATGTTCCTAAATTTTCATTTTCGTAACCACAATGCTTACAAATATATTTTTGTTTAGGTTTGGGCTGTGGTTTTTCAACTCTTTCTCTTGGTTGAGAGTTAGAGCTTGAACTATAAGAAGAATTTCCACCAGTAAAGAATTTGCGGACTTTGTTTAGAGCATATAAAACAAAACCAATTACTAATAAATAGCCAATCCAAGAATTGCCTTTCTTGTCGCTTGTTGAACTTTTATTTTGTGAGTTTGAAAGAAATTTAGTTGAAACATATCCTCTTGTTCCGTTGTTTAATTCAATTTCTGTCCAAGTTCCTTGAGTAGAGTAGGCGGTTACTTTTTCGCCTTGTGAAATTTTGTCGATTACTTCGTATTTAGTTCCCGCACCAGAGCGAACATTTAAAAGTTCTGTGTTTACATATTTTGTTTCCTGTGCGAAACTGAAAGTTGTGATTAAGAATAATCCAAAAGTTGTAATAATTTTTTTCATTAGCCGTTCCGTTTTTTTAGCCAATTTAGTTTTCAGCTTTTGCAAAAGTTGTTTCGTCTTACGTCAAACTATGTCGTAGTCGATATTTTCTTGCGTTGCGTTGTCCTAAAATGGCATATAACGGGAAACGTATTGCTGAAGTGCGGGCTTTTACACCTGAAATTTCTACTAAAAACTGCACGAAGCAAAAAATGTTTTCCGCTGACTAAATTAATAAAAAAATGGAGGCGGAAACATTTTTTGCGACTAAATTTCACAAAATTTTCAACGCAAGAGCCTTCAATCCCGCATTTTAGCAATACGATGTTAGGCGAAGTTATTTATTATTTTCTTTATTTTCAAGATGTTTTCACTGTTTTTACCATAATCAATCAAGGTTGTTGGTAATTGTGGCTTACTCGTAATTTCATACTCAAATTCATTAGTGCTTCCTTTTGTAATTTCAATGTTTTCGCCCCAAGAATATAAACTAATAGATGTTCTTATAATGATTTTGTCTGAAGTAAGGTTTATTGATTTGTATTTAGTTTTTAATTCATCAAATATTTCTTTTAAAGTTAATTTTGAAGTAAATGTTGATTTTTGATTAACTTTAAAGTCCAAGTCAGAGGCATTTCTTATTCCATTTTTTTTCATTTTAACCACTTGAAGTAATCCAAGAATTATGGTCATAAGAAGTCCAAAGATTAATGCTTTTATACTAATTTCTTTTATTTCAATTTTTTGATTTGAAAATAATTCTGGAATTACTAACATAAATCCAAATATTAATGCTGTGACAGTGAATATTTTTAATAAAAATTTAATTGTTGATTTCATTTTCTTATAATTTCGCCTAACGGTTGACGGATTTGCGACAGTAAAAAATATAGCAACGAAGTTGCGTGTATTTTTTATTTAGCAAATTCGATGATGTACGCAGTTCGGAGCGATAGCGATGAAATGTGTACATTATCGGATGTAATCCGTCAACCGATGTGACGCGATTCGTAGCATAGCGGAGAATTGCGTCACATCATTGTTTTTTCACGAAACTGATCTAGCATTTGTTTCGTAAAAAAACAGCTATATCCGCATTTCGTAAAATTAAAAACAAATATAATTATTTTTTTGTAAATTAGATACTTATAAAAATAAAATTCATGTATCACGAAGTAATTTGATGTAAAATGTAATAATGAATGTATGGATAGCGAAACAATTCTAAAAACGTTGCAAAATCGATTAAAATTACAACGATATGCAAACAATACCATAAAATCGTATTGTGGTTACGCTCAAGTTTTCTTAGAGCAGATGGAAAAATACAATAGATTAGATGAAATTCCTATTTCAGAAATCGAATTGTTTATCAATACAAAAGTAACTCAAGAAAATATCAGTGTTTCCTATCAACGTTCTTTGGTTGGGGCAATTAAAAAAGTATTTGAATTAGTTGAAAATCAGAAAATCGAATTAAATTATCTTTATCCGAAACGAAAAGTTAATAAATTACCAACTTTCTTTTCTCAAGAAGAAGTACGAAATTTATTAAATGCAACAGAAAATTTAAAACATAAAGCTATTCTTACCATAATCTATAGCTGTGGATTGCGACTAAGCGAATTGATAAATTTAAAAATTGCAGATATAAAATCGGAAAGTGATTTACTTCTTATTCGTCAAAGTAAAGGTAACAAAGATCGAATAGTAGCTTTGCCAGATAAACTTTTGTTATTATTGAGAGAATATTATAAGGTTTATCAACCTAAAGACTTTTTGTTTGAAGGGGCTAAAGGGAATCAATACAGCGAAAGGAGCGTCCAATTAATTTTAAAAAATGCTATGAGTAAAGCTGGTGTTTTATCAAAAGGCAGCGTACATACTTTAAGACATTCATATGCTACTCATCTTATAAAAAGTGGAATTGATGTACGTGTAGTTCAAGAATTATTAGGTCATAACGACATTAGAACTACCATGATTTATACGCACATTACAGATATTGATAAAAAATCGACACCAAGTCCTTTAGATTTTTTGTGATAATTTGTAAAATCTAACACATTATTTTATCTCAACAATCTTCACCACCTCACTTTTCAATACTTTAGTGCCTGCCTCATTATAAGTTTGCTCTACAGTCACTTTAATTTTATCATATTTAGGAGTTGGAAAATCTAACAATTCTCCAATGTTTTTATATCCAAATGCTTTTGCCAAAAGAGTTATGTGACGGGTGCTATATTTATGTCGCTGTGTATAAGATTCAACATTACTAACAAAGCTTCTAGCAACCCCCATTTTTAGGCTTAGTTCATCTTTAGTTATCCTATTAACTTTTCTGAGATTTTTCACATGATTAATTAAATCAAAATCAAATTGTGTAGTTTCAAATTCGAATATTTTATTCATTTAACTAAAAATAATCACCCAACATATTGGGTTTTAATTAAAATTGTTTATATTTGTATAAGCGAATTGATAATTAGACTTTTAATAGTCATAATTAAAACGATGAATCTCGAATCGAAACGACCAATTTTACCTCGAGAGTTTCGTGAAATCGCTCCATGTCTCAAAAGTTTTGTACTTTCGTAATACGGCATGGGCGGTTTTCACATATGCTTTAGGGGTAACTTTTAAACTTTCGAGTTTATAAGCTGGGTTTGGTCGCCCACGGTACTAAAGTGTGAAGCCGCCTTGCTTTTTTTGCAAGTATTTCTTCATACACGAGAAACATCGTTCCATAAAACCCAACACAAAATGAGAACGAAACAATTTCAATTCATCCGTAAAAAACCTCCAGACAAAGTCTGTTCGTTTTTTCCATTCTTTTAAAGAACAATTCTCCGTTTTATAACATTTAACGGAACGTAAAGAAAAGGTTCCCCTTTCTTTACTCGCTCTCTATCAGAGCCTCGGTAATGAGACTTTGACAGCTAGGTTATACTTTTATTTTTCGCACATTAAAAGTAAACCCTTTATTGCCATTTTCCAAATTTATTGGGGCTACTACCTGATTTAAGTTGTAAGTAATGAGTTATAAGTAATGAGTTAAATGTATGATGTACAGATTAGATGTTAGATATGAGAATTGAGATTTTAGAGTTGTACTATGTAAAAAGTAGAATGTATTATGTATTTGAAAAAGGATTAAAAAAATGTCATATGATTTGGAGGCGAGTGTCAAAAAGTTGAAG
>NZ_DINY01000008.1:0-3744 GCF_002426075.1 Empedobacter sp. UBA5528
ACACACTTTAAGAGACAGTCCTCTTTTTATGTTAATTCACTTGTTTTGATTCAAACTTTGACTATATTTGAATCACTTATAAAAAAACAAGAAGCCTATAGATAAAAAAATCTACTTACTAAACCAAATTATCTACCTTATGAATTACGAAGAAGACTCATTGCTAATCAAAGACTATGTTGATGGTAATGAATATGCTTTAGAAATTTTAATTGAGAAGTATAAAAGTAGAATCTATAGTTTCATTTTCTCAAAAGTTTTAGACAAAGATATCACTGAAGATATTTTCCAAGATACTTTCATAAAAGTTATTCTTACACTAAAAAGTGGCGGATATAATGAAGAAGGAAAATTTTTACCTTGGCTAATGCGTATTGCGCATAATTTAACTATTGATTATTTTCGAAATATTAAGAAAATGCCTGCTGTTAGAGAAACTATAGGTAAATATGATGACGAATATAATATTTTCGATTTTATTGGAAATTCTGACGAATGTTCCGAAACCAAAATCATTAAAAAGCAAATTGAAAATGATTTAAGATACCTTGTTACTTTATTACCAAGTGATCAAAGAGAAGTCTTAGAACTGAGAATCTTCAAAGAATTAAGTTTCAAAGAAATTGCGGAAGAAACAAATGTTAGTATTAATACAGCATTAGGAAGAATGCGCTATGCAATTATCAACTTAAGAAAAGTTATCGAAAATAATAACATTATTTTAACAATCGATTAAAAAATAAACTTATCTATTTAACGTTTTTAAAGTAAATAAGTTTTTATGATTGAATTTTACTCAGAAAAATTTGAACCAAAACAATCAACGATTGAAAAATTATTAATGTTTTCAAAATCAATTTCAGCATTGAAATTAAATAACGTGAAGGAAATAATAATCCTAAATTTAAATTAATCGAACACTGCTTTTATCAAATAAAAAATCCTGAAAATATTAAACATTTCAGGATTTTTTTATGCAAATAAATTAATCTTTTCTGAAAATCATAACTCAATTTATAACTATATTGCATCCTATACCACATCAAAAAAATTTTAGTATGACCCTACAAGAATTTAAAAATAGTTTAGATTTACCTTTAATCACTTCACCTATGTTTCTTGTTTCTCGAACTGAATTAGTTGTAGAAGCATGTAAAAATGGTGTATGTGGAACTTTCCCTTCTTTGAATGGAAGAACAGCCGAAGATTTCGAACAAATGTTAATTGATATCACTTCTCAATTAAAACAATTTGAAGATGAAACAGGTAAAAAAGCAGCTCCATTTGGAGTGAATTTAATCGTTAACAAAACAAACCCTCGTCTCGAAGGTGATTTAGCTTTATGTGCAAAATATAGAGTACCGCTTATTATTACGTCGCTTGGTGCTGTAAAACAAGTTGTAGATGCAGTTCATAGTTATGGAGGTTTGGTTTTTCATGATGTGATCAAAAAACGTCATGCGGAAAAAGCTGCTGAAGCTGGTGTAGATGGAATTATTGCTGTAGCTTCTGGTGCTGGTGGACATGCTGGTACGGCTAATCCTTTTGCTTTGATTGATGATATTCGCACTTTTTACGATGGTTGTTTAATTTTAGCAGGTGCGATGAACAACGGAAACGATATCTTAGCAGCTGAAAATATGGGTGCTGATTTTGCATACATCGGAACTCGTTTTATCGCGACAAAAGAAGCCTCTGCGAATCAAGATTATAAAACAATGTTAGTCGATTCTACTTTCGAAGATGTGATTTATACAGATGGAATTTCTGGTGTAAATGCAAATTTCTTGAAACCAAGTATTATACATTCTGGAATTGATTTAGACGAAAAGAAAGAAGAAGATTTTTCGAAATTAATTGGAGGCGATGGACATAAAGCATGGAAAGACATTTGGTCTGCTGGACACGGAGTTTCTGGAATTCATGATATTATTTCAACCGAAGAATTAGTCTATCGAATGAAAAATGAATATAAATGTGCATTAGAACAAAATGTGCAGAAATTAAATAATTTGAAATTTTAAATTTAATAATGAAAACTACTCAAGAACTCATCGAATTAATTTCTCTCAAAAAATTAGAAGAAAATTTATTCGAAGGGAAAAGTTCTTTTATGGGAAGTCCAAATGTTTTTGGAGGACAAGTTGTAAGCCAAGCTTTGCATGCTGCGTATCAAACTGTTCCTTCAGATCGATTTTGCCATTCCCTTCACTCCTACTTTATTTTACCTGGACATTTAGAAAAACCTATCTATTTTGAAGTAGCAAATCTTCGTGATGGAGGAAGTTTTAGTACACGTGTTGTCACAGCAAAGCAAGACAGTGTGCCTATTTTTGTAATGGCTTGTTCCTTTCAGTTGAAGCAAGAAGGTTACGAGCATCAAGAAAAAATGCCTGTTGTAACGCCTCCTGAAGAATTAATGAGCTGGAATGATGTAGCAGAACAATTTGGTTCAGTTTTACCAAAATCAATTATGCGATTTGTCTTAGCAGAGCGTCCGTTAGATTTTAAACCTGTTGAATTTGTGAATCCTTTTGAGAAAAAAGATTATCCTAATTTTAGTAATGTTTGGTTAACTTTTAATGATGTTCCAGAGGATTTACCTTTACCAATTATTCAGCAATTAATTGCGTATAGCTCTGATTACAATTTATTATCAACAGCAATAAAACCTCATGCTTCTAAAGCTCACTTTGGAAACACACAAATGGCCAGCTTAGATCATTCAATTTGGTTTCACCGAGAACCAAATTTGCATGATTGGATATTAGTTAATGTTGAATCTCCAAGTGCAAATGATACAAGAGGTTTTACACGAGGAAATTTATTCAATCGTTCTGGTGAACTAATTTGTAGCGTTGCGCAAGAAGGTCTAATAAGACCAATAGTGAAAGAGAAGGAATAATTTATATTTCAAAAAGTCTTGTAAAAAAATTACAAGACTTTTTCTATTTTATAAACTTAACTTCTAGTTAATCTTATTCTAAATATTTTTGAATTAATATTTACTTAAAAAGAAAAACTTGAAATACTAATATATAACAAAAAAAAAGAGCTAATAATTTAGCTCTTTTATATATTCAATTCTTCACTCTTTCACAATTCTTCCGCCAATAACTGATCACCTTTTTTTCTAACACTTTTATATGCTCTATAACACACATATAAAATAATCAGTACAAAAATAAACGCCAAAGGAGCCAATACAATTGCCGTAATACTTAATACAATAGAACTAAACGTTTCACCTGTATTAACCAAAAAATTTCCAGCTCCCGCAGTTGTGGTGGTCGAAACAGCTCTTGCAGCAGCAGTTGTACCGCTAATCGCAGCCGCAGTTCCTCCTCCTGCTATAATCGCCAAAGCCCAAGTTGCAACTTCGTTCATTTCTGGCATCGTAATTCCAACCGCTATTGTTCCTGCAATTCCAGCTAAGGGAACCGCAATCGTATCCAACAAATTATCAATAATTGGAATATAATAAGCTCCAATTTCCACTAACATCGCTACACCAAGTGTTATAAGAGCTGGTGTACTCCCAACCCACATCCAATTTTCGTCGAGATTAATAAAACTTCCTGCAAATTTGACAGCTAAACTCAATATAAATAAGGGAAGAAAAATCCGAAAACCAGCAGCGGCGGCTAATCCTATTCCGAGAAATAACGAAAAAATAGTAGACATTGAGATTAAATCGTTCATAGTTTAGTATTTTATAATAGTTACCGGTAGTGCATTTGTATT
>NZ_DINY01000059.1:0-4573 GCF_002426075.1 Empedobacter sp. UBA5528
TATTCACACACAGTTTTAAAACTAACTGAAATAATTGCAAGAAAACTTCCTCTCCAAAAAGCGCTCTTGTTCGGCTAATTGTTGAATGCCAAGACAACTCTTCATTTAAATCATAACCTAAAAATAAACGAACATCCAAGCAATTACTGCAAAAACGAATCAATGCTCTGTCGCTATTGATATTATTCAAATAACCCACTAACAATATTTTAAAAAACACCACAGGATCTATACTTTCTTGACCTTGAGTACCGTAATATTTTTGAGTGGATCTATACAGAAAATGTAAATCTAATACTTGATTTACTTGGCGATAAAAGTTATCAGATGGAACTAGCCGATCTAAACTTAATTCATAAAAAAGTTGAGGAATAAATTCTTTTCGTCCTTGCATACTACAAGATATGAAAAATTGCTATATTTAGTGTTGTGCAACAAGCACAGTGGTTTTGCAAAATGCGGGGTTTAGTCATTGATTGAAATTTCGTCAAAATATTTCGCAACTACTTTTCATATTGTTTTTTTACTTAATTTAGACAATCTGAAAAAGCATTTGCTTCGTTTCGGAATTCTTGAACTTAAGTTCTTCGAATTCCCGCACTTCGCAAAGCCTTTTTCCGTTATAGCCAATGCTAAAAGACGACCCGACACAGAATGACAGTTACAGAAAATGGAGTTAACGAAAGAACAATATGATATCATCAACTCGACTGGAAACATCAAAATAAATGCTGTTGCCGGGTCTGGGAAAACTACGACCGTAATTGAATACGCCAAGACAAGACCATCGACAAGTAAAATTCTTTATTTAGCTTTCAACAAATCCGTAAAGCTTGAAGCAGCCAAAAAATTTGCCGACAAAGGACTTAATAATGTGAAAGTTGAGACAGCACATTCTTTGGCTTATCGACACATTGTATTTAAAAATGGATACAAAGTAAGACCACAAGGTTACAAGACAAATGAAATTGCCGAACTTCTAAATCTGCAAGGCAACGGAGAAAAGCATACGGAATATGTCATTGCCAATCACATTAACAAGTTCATTGCCTATTTCTGCAACAGCGCCAAGCAAAAAGTTCAAGACTTAAATTATCTTGACACAGTAACAGACCCAAAAGCAAAAACTTTTGTTTCATCATTTTACGACTATATCGTTTCTCAATCACGACTTTTATTAAGCAAAATGGACAAAGGAGAAATCGAAATCACCCACGACTTCTACCTTAAAAAATTCCAACTTTCAAACCCAAAACTTGACTACGATTACATACTTTTTGACGAAGGACAAGACGCATCTCCTGCAATGCTTGATGTGTTCTTTAATCAAAAAGCGACCAAAGTAATCGTTGGCGACACACACCAACAAATTTACGGGTGGCGATTTGCGGTAAACTCGTTAGAAAAAGCCGACTTTAAAACCTATCATCTTTCGACAAGCTTTCGATTTAGTCAAGACATTGCAAATCTTGCAATGGAAGTTTTAAAATTCAAAAAGCACCTTGACGAACACCAAACCATTCCTATCACAGGAAAAGGCAACAGCAAAGAAATTAAAACCAAAGCTGTTCTTGCAAGAACCAATCTCGGTCTTTTACTAAAAGCAATAGAATATGTAACTGAAAAGAAAAAGGTAAAACAGATTTACTTTGAAGGTAACATCAACTCATATACATACGCAGACGAAGGTGCTTCCCTTTATGATGTTCTAAATCTTTACAACGAAAAGCATCACTTAATTAAGGACAAACTAATCAAGGCTATGAAAGACCTTGACGAGTTAGAAGATTATATTGAAAAGACAGAAGATGTTCAGCTTGCAATGATGGTTGAAATAGTTAAAGAGTATGGAAATAAAATTCCTGACATCATAAAAGCCATTAAAGAAAAACACGTTGACAATGACGACAAAGAAAAGGCAGAAATGATTTTCTCGACAGTTCATCGTTGCAAAGGAATGGAGTATGATGCCATTCAACTTGTAAATGACTTTATTTCTGAAGAAAAATTAGAGAAATTGAAAGAAGATAAGAAAGCCGAAGAAATCAACGCCACAAAACTAAATGAAGAAATCAATTTGCTTTATGTTGCTGTCACTCGGACAAAAAATAGTATTCATATTCCCGAACCTTTAATGCCTTCTGAATTTCCAAAATCATCACAAATTCACGTTATGAAAGTTGTGAGTGAAGAAGAAAAGGAACAGCAAAGAAAAGAAGAATTGAAACAAAAAACCGACAAGGCAGAAAGCAAAACAGAAAAAGCTTATTCGGTTGAAGAAGTGAGAACCAAACATAAGGACGCATACAAACCGTGGACACCTGAACTTGACAACGAACTAACAGTAATGTATTGTGAAGGAGTAAATGTAAAAGATATGGCTAAACATTTCGGTCGGACAAGGGGTGCAATAACATCAAGAATTAAAAAACTGGAACTTGAAGAACTTTACGGATAAACAGAAAATAACAGGAAGCACTGGCTATAACAGGCGTTTGGCTCAATGGCGGGTGAAGTGGCTAATTGAACATTCTACTTCGCATCAACTTTTGTGGTGTATTGACAATTTTGTGCTCCGAAATCCGCCACTGCGCCAAGCGCCAAAACGTTAGCGGTCATTGTAAGACAACGACCTTGAATGTAGCCAATCGATAAGCATAAAAAGATGAAATCAAATTGTAAAAACAGCCAGGCTACAATAGGAATTTTGCACTTTTGTCCTTTGATGAATAGTGCTGAAAGAGTTTGCAAGATAGAAAAATAAAGAAATTCTTATGTCAAAAACCTTTGCTGATAAAGTGATTGATTTCAACAACTATTTACACTATTCGGGTAAGCTGCCAAAAGGTTTTCAGGTGATGAACCCTTACCTGAATAATCCTGAAACGATAGAGGTAATGCAACAGTTTTATCATAAATATTACAACGATTCTAAGCAACGAAGATTTATTATCGGTATTAACCCGAGCCGTCACGGAGCCGGGGTAACGGGTGTGCCATTTACGGATACCAAACGATTGGAAAGCGTCTGTTCTATCAAAATGCAATCGGCACATACGCACGAAGTTTCTTCTGTTTTTATGTATGATATGATTGCTGAGTATGGTGGAGCAAAAGAATTCTACAAAGATTTTTACATCAACTCTCCATTCCCTTTAGCCATTATCCGTCAAACAAAAAACGGCAAATGGCTTAATGCAAATTATTATGATGACCCTATTCTTTTTGAAATGGTGAAAGGTTTTATGATTAACTCTTTGAAAAAACACATCAGTCTTGGATTAGATACTTCAGAGGTTTTTGTATTAGGAAAGAAAAATGCAGATTTTATCCAAAAGCTAAACAAGGAAGCAAAGTTGTTTGACAGTTTAAAAACCCTTGAACATCCGCGATACATCCAGCAATACAAATCAAAAGAAAAACAGCAGTATATTGACAAATATATTTTAGCATTGAACAATCCTAAATGAAGAAATCGGGAACACATATCATCTATACCATAGGGCATTCTACACGTAGTTTGGTTGAATTTTTGGATATGCTGCAATCTTTTGATATTAAAATTCTTGCTGACATACGGAGTTTGCCCGGCTCACGCAAATTCCCACAATTCGACAAGGAAAATTTAAAAATATCCTTAGAAGAAGCCGGAATACAATACATACATCTGGCCGATTTAGGAGGAAGAAGAAAGGCAAAAAAGGACTCAAAAAACAACCGCTGGAACAATGATTCTTTCAGAGGTTTTGCTGATTATATGGAAACCGAAGAATTTGAAAGTGCCATTTTGAAACTGGAACATATTGCTTTAGAACAACCCACGGCTTATATGTGCTCCGAAGCAGTTTGGTGGAGATGTCATCGTTCAATGGTATCCGATTATCTGAAAGCAAAAGGTTGGACGGTATTACATATTATGGTAACAGGAAAAGTGCAGGAGCATAAATACACTGCACCGGCAAGAATAGTTGATGATAATGTATTTTATTCCGATGAAAATTAGATTTACAATTAAAAAATCTGTTTATGAAAACAAAATTTAAAGTAGGCGACAAAGTAAGCTGGAACTCCGAAACAGGAAGAGTTTCAGGAACTATCATTAAAATACATACAAAAGATTTCGATTACAAAGGTTATACACACCATGCTACAGAAGAAGATCCTCAATATGAAATAAAAAGCAACAAGACGGATCATATTGCCGCTCATAAGGGTTCTGCCCTTACTAAACTCTGAGAAAAATAATCAGAGAAACGAATTGAGAAAACAACGAACCGCTAACACTGGTAACTGTTGCACAACTCCAATTTACAGTAAAAAACAGAATATATGACCTCGTTTAAGCCTTTTTAAGCGAGGTTTATTTTTTGGAAATATATTAAATTGTAAAATTATAGGGGTTTAAAAACGCACTTTTTAAGTCGTGAAGGAGTACTTTTGTAAAAAGCTGTATTTCCCTTGTTTTAGGGAAACAACTTGGGCTAAAACACTCGGGATTTTGAAAATAAAGCGCAGGTATTTCTTCAAGTTGTAAGATAAACTTGACATTAATACATGTTTATTGGCTTTAGAC
>NZ_DINY01000018.1:0-2284 GCF_002426075.1 Empedobacter sp. UBA5528
TTTAGTAATCAAAATGCACAACAGGTAGAAATTAATAAAAATAAATCATACTCAGACAGTATAATGATACCTGATGAAGATTGCGAGTATTGTTATTTTTACCCTATAATTGAAGAAAATACTATTTTAATGATAAGAAAAGATACATTGATTTATGATGAAAAAGGAGCTGTAAAATTGATTCATTAATTTTCTAAAGCGTCAAACCTTCTAAATCATCAATGGTCCCGTTGTAGATATTCACATCAACTTTATAACGTTTTACACCATCTATGGTTGCTTTTTCGGTAAATTGCCAAAAATCCCAATGCCCTTTCATTTCTTGTACCCAAAAATTGTAATTGGCAATCCAAATAATATAACCATCAAAATGATCTTGTAAATAATCTTCAAAATATTTATCTGATGTATAAATAATCGGTTTGATATCGTAATGCTCTTCAACAATTTTGCACCAATTCTTGATTCCTTCGACTAAACGATCCATGGATTGTGTTTTCGGTAAGGTTTCAATATCCAAAACTGGAGGCAAATCACCATTTTCTAATTTTACTTTTGCAATAAAATTTTGTGCTTGTAAAGTAGAGTTTTCATCTTGACGATAAAAATGATAAGCACCACGCAAAATATTATTTTCTTTTGCACCTTCCCAATTATCCTCAAAAGTCTCATCAATAGACGAAGTTCCCAT
This sequence comes from Empedobacter sp. UBA5528, assembly GCF_002426075.1. Lineage (NCBI taxonomy): Bacteria > Pseudomonadati > Bacteroidota > Flavobacteriia > Flavobacteriales > Weeksellaceae > Empedobacter > Empedobacter sp. UBA5528. The sequence continues at coordinate 692 of NZ_DINY01000018.1, forward strand.
TGTAGAACGGATAAAAGCAAAATTTATCGGATATAAATTGTAAATCGTATGCATTTTCGTCCAATCAATTTTTCCTTGATAATGCGAAACATCAACACCAAAAGTTTTGAGATAATATTTATCCATCACCTCAATATTTCGGATATCAAATTTTGTGACTTTACCATCAACCAATTTTTCGCCTTTCAACGATTTTTCTACAACCGAAAAATAGTAATGAATACCATGACGATAACGATATGTAAAATAAACAACGCACAAAATCAGTAAACTAATCACATACGTCGAAAGTTTGATTTTTTTTAATGTACTAAAAATAGATTGTTGTGTTTTCTTTTTACGAGGCATTTTAGTAGTTGAAATAGATAAATTCTATGCAATATTACTTCAATTTTAGATGATAAAAAAAGTAAAATCTTCATTATCTTTGTTCAGTATGAAAAAATGGATATTAGCCGCAAGGCTTCGCACATTACCACTTTCTTTGAGTGGATTATTATTGGCTGGATTTATTGCAAAATCAGAAGGAATTTTTCGAAATGATATATTTTTCTTATCTCTTTTAACAACTTTGGCTTTCCAAATTTTATCAAATTTCGCGAATGATTATGGCGATGCGGTAAAAGGAACGGACGCAAATAGAGTAGGAGAGCAGCGTGCTGTAGCATCTGGATTGATAACTCAAAACCAAATGAAAATAGCTATTGGAATTATGGTTGCAATTTCTTTAGCTTGCGTTTCAGCATTGTTGTATGTATCTTTTTATCCAAATGATATGAAATATATTTACATTTTTCTTGGACTGGGAGTTGCGTCTATTTTTGCAGCAATGGCTTATACAATGGGAAAAAAACCATACGGATATATTGGTTTAGGTGATGTTTTTGTGTTCTTATTCTTTGGGATTTTAGCTGTTGCTGGTGGAGAATTTTTATATTCTAAAGTTTTTCAATGGCAAATTTTATTACCTGCAGCTTCGATGGGATGTTGGAGTGTAGCAGTGCTAAATTTGAACAATATGCGAGATGTGAAAAATGATGTCAAAAACAATAAAATTACTGTTGCATCAAAATTAGGTTTTCAAAAAAGTAAATATTACCAAATGGCTTTAATGACGATTCCGTTCGCATTAAGCGCATTATATGTAACGATGTCACCACTTAAACAAGGTAAATTATCTGGTTTTGTATTTTTAATTTTAATCTTTTTTGCGAACGCCATTCGTCGTCAAATTTTTGCAGTAAAAGATCCTAAAGATTTCGATCCATTCTTGAAACAAGTAGCAATGTTAGCTTTATTTTTCGCTGTATTATTAGGATATAGTTTAATCGGTTTCGATTTTATTGATACTTTAATTCGTTAATCACAAAAAAATATATAATGAAAATTCAATATTTAGGACATGCCTCGCTTGCGATTGAAGCAAACGGTAAACACATTATTGTTGATCCATTTATTACACCAAATGAATTAGCAAAGAATATCGATTTCGAAAGTTTAAAAGCGGATTATATTGTTATTACGCATGCGCATCAAGATCATGTGTATGATGTGGAAGAATTGGCAAAACGTACAGGAGCTTTGATTATTTCG
>NZ_DINY01000018.1:2294-6584 GCF_002426075.1 Empedobacter sp. UBA5528
ATTGCATTTCATTCGAGTTCATTTGCTGATGGAACATATGGAGGAGATCCAAATGGTTACATTATCGAAAGTGAAGGAAAGCGAGTTTACATCGCTGGTGATACAGCTTTGACATACGAAATGAAGTTGATTCCGGATACAATTGGACAACTTGATTTAGCAATTTTACCAATCGGAGATAATTTTACGATGGGGGCAAAAAGTGCTTCTATTGCGGCAGAATATGTGCAAGCAACTAAGGTTTTGGGTTATCATTATGATACTTTTCCACCAATTAAAATTGATAAAGCAGAAGCGAAATCTATTTTCTTTTCGCGTCATATTCAATTGATTTTATTAGAAATTGGCGAAGATTTAACGGTTTAAGAAATTCTTTACAATATATAAAAGCTCGAGATAATCTCAAGCTTTTTTATTGATTTGATCTCGGTTGAAAAAGATTATCTTTGCCGCAATTATTCGATAAAATTTATGATTACAGTTAATGATATTGCCGTTCAATTCGGTTCTTCAACGTTGTTTAGTGGAGTTAGTTTTGTGATAAATGAAAATGACAAAATTGCCTTAATGGGTAAAAATGGTGCAGGAAAATCTACTTTACTTAAGATTGTTGCAGGAATCAATAAACCTTCTTTGGGAAATATTTCAGCACCAAAAGATGCGGTAATTGCATATTTGCCGCAACATTTGTTAACCGAAGATAATTGTTCTGTTCGCGAAGAAACGTCAAAAGCTTTTGCTGAATATTTATCAATGAAGAATGAAATTGATGAATTAAATGAGCAATTAACTGTACGAACTGATTACGAAAGTGATGATTATATGAAGCTAATCGAACGCGTTTCGGAAGTCAGTGAAAAATTTTATTCGATAGAAGAAGTAAATTACGAAGCCGAAGTGGAAAAGGTTTTGAAAGGAATGGGATTTGCGCAAGAAGATTTGGATCGATCAACTTCTGAGTTTTCGGGAGGTTGGCGTATGCGAATCGAATTGGCTAAAATTCTTTTGCGTAAACCTGATTTGATTTTATTAGATGAGCCTACAAACCACTTGGATATCGAATCAATTCAATGGTTAGAGGATTTCTTGAAAAATCAAGCCAAAGCTGTTATGGTGATTTCGCACGACCGCACGTTTGTCGATAATATTACAAATCGCACTATTGAAGTTACAATGGGACGAATTTATGATTACAAAGCCAAATATTCTGACTATTTAGTGTTGCGTCAAGATCGTAGAATTCATCAGCAAAAAGCTTATGATGAGCAACAAAAATTCATAGCCGAAAATAAATTATTTATCGAACGTTTTCGCGGAACTTTCTCTAAAACAGAACAAGTACAATCACGCGTTCGTATGTTAGAAAAGTTAGATATTATCGAGGTTGATGAGGTTGATACTTCAGCTTTGAAATTGAAATTCCCTGCGGCTGCACGTTCTGGGCAATATCCTGTTGTAGTCGAAAATTTAGATAAATCGTATGGTGATCATATTGTGTTTAAGGATGCAAATATGGTCATCGAACGAGGACAAAAAGTGGCGTTGGTTGGGAAAAATGGTGAAGGAAAATCAACAATGATTAAAGCGATTATGAATGAAATTGATTTTGAAGGAAAATTAGAAATTGGTCATAATGCACAAATCGGATATTTTGCTCAAAATCAAGCTGCTTTATTAGATGAAGATTTAACTATTTTCGAAACTGTAGATCGCATTGCAGAAGGTGATATCAGAACACAAATTAAAAATATTTTGGGTGCATTCATGTTCAAAGGTGATGATATCGATAAGAAAGTAAAAGTGCTTTCTGGAGGAGAAAAAACACGTTTGGCAATGGTAAAATTGTTGTTAGAACCTTATAATGTCTTGATTTTAGATGAGCCAACAAATCACTTGGATATGAAAACAAAGGATATTATCAAAGATGCGTTGAAAGAATTTGAAGGAACAGTAATTTTAGTTTCTCACGATCGTGATTTCCTAGATGGATTGGCAGAGAAAGTTTTCGAATTTGGAAATAAACGTGTCAAAGAACATTTCGAAGATATCAAAGGTTTTCTTGCAACAAAGAAAATGGAAAACTTGAAAGAAATAGAAAAGTAAATTTTAGATAAAAACAAAAAATCCACTCAACTGAGTGGATTTTTTTATGCTTGTTTTTTCACGAATTTCGTTAAAATAACGATTAATTGTCCGTCAACTTTTCCTTCAATTTGTTCGGTATTATCATGAACTAAACGAATGTTTCGAACAGCAGTTCCAATTTTTGCATTGATAGAAGAACCTTTTACATCCAAATCTTTAATCAATGTCACCGTATCTCCATTCACCAAAATATTTCCATTGCTATCTTTGTGCAAATCCACACTTCCGTCACCTTCGTGATCGCCAGAAGCTTTTGCCCACTCCATATTTTCGTCATCTAAATACATCATGTCTAAAGCATCAGCAGCCCAAGATTCGTTTCTAAAGCGATTTAGCATTCGCCAAGAAAGCACTTGTACGGCAGGAACTTCGCTCCACATAGAAGAAAGTAAAAATGATTCCCAAAAAGAAGCATCTAATTCCTCTTTCTTTTCAATTTGGTTGATACATTTTTGTGTAATGTAAACATTTCGATCAGGATTACTACTTGCATCAGGATTCACTTCATAAATAGCTAAATCCTCTGTAAATCCTGTCAACTCACATTGGTTGCCACTTCTTTCTTGTAAAAATGTTTCTAATTTCATATGTTGATTTTAAAGCTTTGCAAAGATAACCTTTATTTAGAATTTAAACTTTTAAGGATTTTTAATCAGAATTATTTAAATTCGTTAAGAATAAAATTCAACCTTAAAATATGTTAGTAAAGAAAAACTCAGGTGAGTTAATTCCATATAATCCAAAAGCTTTAAAACGTTCATTAACGAAATCTGGCGCAAAAAAAGAGGAAGTTGAAGAAGTTTTCGAATTAGTTTCGAAAGATCTTTACGAGGGTATTCCGACAAGAGAATTGTATAAAATTGCTTTTGCCCATCTCAAAAATTATAGAAATTCGTATGCGGCGCGTTATAGCTTGAAAAGAGCTTTGCGAGATTTGGGACCAGAAGGATACTATTTCGAAAAGTGGATTGGAAAAGTGATGCAAGCGGCAGGATATCAATCTTTGCATTCAGAAATTGTACAAGGAAATGCGGTAACGCACGAAATAGATGTGGTGGCTTCTAAAGGTGATCAGTTACTTTTTTGCGAATGTAAATTTAGAAATGACGAAGATGCCAAAATTTCGGTGACAACACCGATGTATTTTTTATCACGAATGAAAGATGTAGAAGGTCATACGTATCATTTTTTTGGACGAGATATGAAACCAACAAAAGGTTTCTTGGTAACAAATGCTTATTTGACAACTGATAGTATAGATTTTGCAAATTATTATGGAATTGGATTAATTTCTTGGGATTATCCAGAAACAAATAGTATCAAATATTTGGTTGATAATGCGGCTTTGTATCCAATTACATGTTTAACGACTTTGACGCCAGAGCAAGAAAAAGTTCTTTTGTCAAAAGAATGTATTTTGGTGAAAGATTTAAAACAAAATAATAAGTTTTTAGATTCATTAAATTTGTCTCAAGAACAACGAAACGAAGTTTTGGAAGAAACGAATGAATTGTTAGAAATCGAGAATTTTACGTGCGAAATTGCTTAAAATGAAATAAAAAAGAAGCTCAATATTGAGCTTCTTTTGCTTTATAATTCTTTAAAAATCTCAAAACTATCTTTGTGATCGCACCAAAATTCATCCAAATTAATCATTCGATCTTTTAGGAACGGAATAATTTGCGGCCAATCGGTTTCTCTAAAAATACTAATGTTTTCTAAACGTATTTTTATTGTCGAAATCATTTTTCCGTCTTCGTCATAATCTTCTTTTGTCCAAATCCATTTTTCGCCAAGATAATTTTCCAAAACATTTTCATATTCCTCAAACTGTTCATAGATCATCAGTTGAACTGACGGATCTGGATGCGAAATTTCAATCGAAACCTCTGCAAACTTGCGTTCGACATCCGTTCTAAAATAAACACCTTTTATATCCGTTTTGTAATTTATCCAATTAATACGCGTTCCTTCGGCATTCATCTGCAATTTCATATACGTTCCATACGAAATCCAAAAATCCTTTTTTATACGATAAGCATCTTCTTTTGAAAACAAATTGATTATTTTTTTACAAAAATCGGTTTAATATTCTATTCAACAAAATTTCGAGAAAAATAGCTTGGATTGATTCTTGTTCTATTA
>NZ_DINY01000004.1:0-5868 GCF_002426075.1 Empedobacter sp. UBA5528
TAGGAACGCCTCAGTTAAATGGGAAAGTTGAACGATCTCATTTAACTGATAAAAAAGAGTTTTATCAACTTTTAAGCTATACTGATGATGTCGATCTAAATCAAAACTTAGAACAATGGGAGAATTTTTATAATTTCAATAGACCACATGGATCTTTTAAAGGAAAAACTCCTTATGAAATACTAAAATCAAAACTAAAATAATTATATTTAATGTCTATGAAGTGATGAAGTACGACACTCATAGTATTGAGATTTGAGATGTTAGTTATTAGACTTTTGTTATTGTATGTTCTTTTTTTATTCATTGGTTTATTGTTTTATGAATAATGTATTCATGAATCCTTTGGATTTGGCTTGATACAAAAACATTTGAGATGTTTGCTATTATTATGTTCATTTTATTAATTACTTTTTTCTTGATAAAAAAGTAATCAAAAAATCAAGGCTTCAATTCTCGCCGGTCAATCATCATTTCGTTTCACTAAAATGTTTAAATCACTCCCGATGGTCGGTAAACATTTTTGCGCTTCTCTCAATGGATTGACACTCGTCTACAAATCATTATGCGATTTTCAATTTATTTCTACTCTAACTCTTTGTTCATTTTTTGTACTTGATCGTATGCTAATTCTTTCACTGCATATACATACGAACCATTTTTTGAAATCCTCATAAAACCGTGTTTCTTTAATGCTTTACCCAATTGGATGACGGTTGAATTGTTGATGTTGATATTCCCAAAATAAGCTAACCTTGTAGCTATTTGCGTAGTGTTAAGAAAAGCTGTTGCTGTTTCTTTATCAGCTTTTTCGAACCAGGTTAATAGCAATTCTTCTTCTGGGGATTTGATTTGGTATTGCTCGTTGTTTTGGTTGATGTTTTTAATTTCTTCGTTGTTAAACCAATACCTGAATCCTTCATCAATGAGATACAAAGCTTGTTTGTAACAGTTATCGAGGTTTACGTTGTGTAAAGCAACTTGTGTAAATTCTTTGAATTGTACAGTTTCTTTTATCAAATAGGCCATAGTACATTAAGTTTTAGTCATTAAACATTTTTTAAGGTAATTTAATGTAAATTAAAACCTTACGATGGAAAAACGTGTCGCTTTATGGATGATTTACTTTCTTATTCGATGTATTGCTCTATTCTTTATAATATATCCTTTTCAGCCACAAACTTGCTTTTACTAAAAGTATTAACACCGGAACTTCGACCAACGGACCAATAACTCCTACAAAAGCTTGTGGAGAGTGAATACCGAATATTGCAATGGAAACTGCAATAGCTAATTCGAAATTATTACCTGTCGCTGTAAATGAAATAGATGCATTTTTATCATAAGGAACCTTCATTGCTTTATTAATAAAGAAACTGATAAGGAACATTAGAACAAAATAGATTATTAGCGGTATAGCAATTTTAATTACATCCATTGGTAATTCAATAATTTTATCTCCTTTTAAACTGAACATTATGACTATTGTAAACAATAATGCATAAAGTGTTATGGGAGATATTTTGGGTACGAATACACGATTGTACCATTCTATACCATTCTTCTTAATTAGCGCGTATCTCGTGATAAAACCTATTAAAAATGGAATACCTAAATAGATCATTACACTTTGTGTTACTTCGATCATTGAAACCGAAACATTAAAATTAGCTAAACCTAATTTTGCAGGTAATACATTAATGAATAACCAAACCAAGAAGCTATAACTCAAAACTTGGAAAATACTATTTAATGCGACTAACATTGCTGTATATTCTCTATTAGCCTTCGCTAAATCACTCCAAACTATCACCATTGCAATACATCGAGCTAAACCAATTAGTATTAATCCAGACATATAATCCGGTTCGTCGTGAAGAAATAGAACTGCCAAACCAAACATTAAAACTGTACCAATTATCCAGTTTAAGATTAAGGATATTCCGATTACTTTTTTGTTTTTAAATACTTGTGGTAATAGAGAATAATCTACTTTGGCTAAAGGTGGAAACATCATTATTATCAACCCTAAAGCTAAAGGAATATTGGTTGTGCCAATGCTCATACGCTCTATTAAAACAGACATATTGGGAAAGATATAGCCAATTGTAACACCTAAAACCATTGCGATAAAAATCCATAAGGTTAGGTATCTATCAAGGAATTTTAGTTTTGGTTGCATCGTTTATTTAGTGATTTGTGAAAATATGTACATCATTTCAGTTGCGATTTGAAAACTGCGTTGTTTGTAAACTTCGGTTTGTTCGGTTGTATCATCCGAAATTTTAGGATCTTCGTAAGTAATGGGAATTCGCTTTTCAGCACCGGATATAAAAGGACAACCTTCATCTGCTTGGGAGCAAGTTAGAATCGCTGCGAAATTTGAAATGGGATTGAATGCATCATTATATTTCTTAGAAAAACCGATAATTGGTGAACTATTCTCATCATATTTTATCGCATAAATAGGATTATTACTATCTGTAATTTTAAAGATTTGAAAACCTTGATTGCTTAGCGTTTCAATTACTTTTGGAAACAAAGCTGTTTCTGCTGTACCACCAGAATAACAATTGATATTGGGGATATTATAATAAGCAGCAGCGAATTGTGCCCATACTTGTGCTAGATGACTTCTGCGTGAATTGTGCGTACAAATAAAGTTGAGATTTATAGCTTCCTTACGATTGAATTTTTCTTGAATATAAACAACCAAAGGTTGCAAATTAGCTTTCCTTTGGTCGTCTATAAAATTGAAATTTAGTATTTCTGATACTGTTGTTTTTAATGTACTATTCATTATCTACATCAAAAAATTAACAACAACCAGAATTAGGTGTGCAACAAGAAGATTTTTCTTCTTTCACTCTAAATTTATTTTCAGTTGCAACGGGAATACCGCAAGCATCTTCCGCTAAACAAGCTGTTTTTTTATTTTTTAAAATGAAATGTTTTCCATTAAATTCAAGATCGTATTTCCCAATTGTAGTCGACTGATATTCAACTTCAATCTCTGAATCTTCAATCCCTAATTTGTTTTCGGATAAGCGAATAATGTTTAATAATTTACCTGGTTTTAAACGATGTTCGTAATCGTCTGCATTCCATAGTTGAAAGTTTACTACTTTTTCGTTTCTGATGACACCACCACAATCAATAAATTTCTTTGTGATTTCTCCCACTTCTGTAACGTGGAAATGCTCTGGCACGAACGTACCATCCTCTAATTGAAATTCAACATTTTCTAATGTTGGTAAGATTTCTTTGATTTCTGAAAGTTTCATATACTTTAATTATTATTTATTAATCGCAATATTACGATGATTTATTTTAAAAAAATGCTTTAACAGCATTTCTCTATTTTGACATTTTGATTGAAAAAGTTAGAAAACTCCTTTTGAATTTTAGCCCAAACCTTTTCATCAATACAATAACAAACTGATTTCCCTTCGATGGAACCTTGGATAATTCCTATACTTTTTAATTCTTTTAAATGTTGAGAAATAGTGGCTTGTGCTAAACCTAATTCATCCACCAAATCTGTACAGATACACGCATTTTGCTTGATAATATGTTGAATAATAGCCACACGAGCAGGATGTCCTAATACTTTGAATAAAGTAGCTAGTTTATTTTGTTCGTCTGTAAATATTTCCGATTTAGTTGTTCCCATTAATGATTTATTATCATTGCAATATTACGATATGTTTTATAAATACTAAAATTATTTAATATTAATTATTCAATATACTGTTCTACTGCTTTATCTAATTCCTCGTTTACGATTTTGGCATAAAAAAAAATCTGTTACGTTTTACAACCTAACAGAATTCTATCTTATTTATATCTTAAAAATGGATTATTTAATCGTAATGGAAACGGCACTTTGCAATTAATATCTGATTATCTTCGTACTTGTAAATTAAACGATGTTCTTCGTCTATTCTACGTGACCAAAACCCTGAATATTTATGTTTTAATGGCTCTGGTTTCCCAATACCAGTAAAAGGAGTACGTGAAATATCTTTCAATAAATCATTGATGCGTTTTACTTTTTTATTATCGGTTTTTTGCCAAAATAAATAATCTTCCCAAGACTCATCTACGAAAATATATTTCATCTATTCCTCGATTAATTCTCTTTCAAAAGATTGGTTGTTTTTTAATTTTTCAATGGCAGAATCTAATCTTGATTCGTTGATTCGTGAAGATAATTCATGATTTGTAGCCATTAATGAATTGTATTCTTCTAAAGACATTACAACAATACCAGAATCTTTCCCTCTGTTGATGATTAAGGTTTCAAAATTTTTTGAAACACTATCTAAATAAGATTTAATATTTTTTCTGAAATCTGAAACACTTGCTATAATCATAATCTTGTATTTTATTGTGTACAAATATATGTACAATATTTTGATTTGGAAAATCTATTTTTATACATTATTCTAAAATAATTATCTATTATTCAATAAATTGCTCTACAGCTTTATCCAATTCTTCGTTTACAATTTTAGCGTAGATTTGAGTTGTTCCGATATCGGAGTGATCTAAAAGTTTAGAAACATACTCAATACGCATACCGTTAGCTAAGGCTTGTGTTGCAAATGTATGTCGGTTTAAATGAAATGATAACGAGAACGGAAATTCTAATTCTTTACCGATTCTACGCAATTTCTGACCACATAATACATTTTTGCTACCAATTACTTTTAGTTGGTATTCGTTGGATTGTTCGAAGAAATTAGCTTCTGAAATGATTGGAAATACAAAATCATCTGGTTCGGAAGTTTCTTTTTTGTATTTGTTTAATATCTCTAAAGCAGATTGACCTACTTTGAATTGATGTGAACGTTTTGTTTTACGAATGTTTAATCTGATACGTTGTTCGTTTTCATCGTAGTTTTTCCATTGTAAGGTAACGACATAACTAAAACGTAATCCTCCGGCATAACAACTAAAAATAAACATATCTCTGAAGTAGGTATCTGTTTGACCAAATGAACTCTTGTGGTTTTTTAGCTGCTCGATTTGTTCTTTGTTTAAAAACAGTCTTGTACTCTTGTCTTTTTTGATTCGTACACTTGCAAATGGGTAAGTATTTAAACTGATGACTTCTTCACGAATGGCATCTTTAAACATTATGGCTAAAATTGAACATTTGTATTAAAACTAACATTATTAGTAATTTATGAACAAATTGAAATAACTGTAAGAAAGCTTTTTAACCAAAAAGGACGCAAGTTTAACAAATTGTGGAATGCCAAGGTAGTTTTTCGTTTAAATCATGACCTAAAAATAAACGAATATCAAACAGGTATTGCAATAGCGAATCAATGCTCTGTTGTTATTAATATTATTTAGATAACTGTCCATTCAAATCTTGAAAGAGACAATTAGATTATGAAATAAAACAAATTTCTACAATTAAAAACATGATAGCTTTGAAATTTCATATAGAAAACTTGCTGAAAAGGCGAGAGTCAATTTAGCGTAATGAGCGTAAAAATGGCTTACTGTCGCGCAATCTTCCTCTCGTAAACCCAAAATAGTAACTCAAAAAGCGTGCTTTTCTCGTCAAAAACCTCGTATCTCACTTCTCACATCTAAAATTCTCAAAAAATATTTCCCATTGTACCAGCAACTTAAGAGAAGAATGTAAAATAAATGTAAAGTATGTTTGGAAGTTCGGAAAAATGGGTTGTATATTTGCAACCTCAATACGAAAGACGAGTAGTGTTGTAATTGAAATAAGGACTTATATAGCGGCAAAATTATTTTAAAAATAAATTTGTGAGTTTAGAAATAAGTTTTACCTTTGCAAACCGATTCCGAAAGGGGTTTGAGAGTGAAAGTAAGAATTGACTT
>NZ_DINY01000056.1:0-6588 GCF_002426075.1 Empedobacter sp. UBA5528
TAAAATTTTATCGTAATTTGCTTTAAAGTTGTGCATTGAATTGTGTGTGTAGTAACTACAATTTACTGCTTTTTAGTAGCTTGTACAACTTTTATATACAAGCTAATACAAATGCACTACGGGTTTTTCTATAAAAATATACCTATGATAAATAAAGATAAAAATATTAATATCCAAAAATGGATTGATGATTATACATTGGACCTATTAAAAAAAACTAACTATTTAATATCTAGCAAAGAAGATGCAGAAGATTTAGTACAAGATGTTTTTATTTCAGCTTTTGAAAATTATGAAAAATTTCAATGGAATAGCTCTGTAAAAACTTGGTTAATTAGTATTTTGAAAAATAAAATTTCTGATTTTTACAGAAAAAAATATAATAATAAAAATGAGATCACTTTAGATTATTTTTTTGATGAAAATGGTAATTGGATTGATAAAAATATATTAAATGATTGGACAGAAAATGAAAATAATATTAGAGAAAACTATTTAGAAAATTGTTTAGAAAAATTACCTAATAAATGGTTAATTCCTATAAAACTATACTATTTAAAACAAAAAAAAACAGAACTTGTTTGTCAGGAAATAGGAATTACATCGACTAATTTATGGAAGATTCTTCAAAGAGCTAGATTACAATTAAGAGAGTGCATTGAATCTAATTTATCTAATTAAAAATTAACTTATGTGGAATAAAATTATTCATTGGGTTATTATGCCTTGTAATGAAATAACATTTGAAATAGAGAAAAAAAATGCAAAAAAAATCTCATTAATTCAAAATTTGAGATTGAATTTACATATTTATAGTTGTAAATGGTGCGCTTCTTACTACAAAAAAGTAAAGCTAATAGATAATCTTTTGAATAAACAAAATTCAAAAGAAAAATTAATTAATGTAGATGCTCTAAAATCTAAAATAAAGTCCAAAATAGAAACTCATTGTAAACATGAGTAAATACATTACGAATGTTTATCATCAAAAAATAAAGTGTATAAATAATATTTTCTTTTTAAACTGCTATTTTTAAGACTAAAATATTTATTAAATAATTTCCAAAGTATAGTCTAAAGTTAATTTTTATTTTAATTATAATACATCACATATTTAATGAAATTTAAGATAAATTCATAAAACAATAAAAAAACTCAAACCATTTTAAATGATACATTTACAATGGTTTTTTTTTGTAAAAATTATAGAAAGATTAATATCTAACAAAAAAAAATAGATTTTTTTTGTCAGGTTTTAATTATTTATACGACTACTATTATAAAAGATCGTATATACAATAAAAATTATTAAAAAATGGAAACAAAAAATTTAGTTCATACTCATAAAGATAATTTGAATATTAATTCACCCTTTATAAATCTTTACAAAATAGGATATTACTTACCTCTATTTGGAACAGTATTACTTTTAGTGTGGATAGGCATTTTTAAGTTTACACCAACAGAGGCTCAAGCTATAAAGTCTCTTGTAGAAAATCACCCATTATCGTTTTGGATTTATAAAATATTTAGTGATCAAACTGTATCTAATATAGTTGGAGTACTTGAATTACTTGTAGCATTATTAGTTGTTTTAACTTTAAAATATCAATCATTAAAAAAATATGCGGGAATAGCTATTCTTATTATTTTCGGAACAACTCTTAGTTATCTTTTTACAACTCCCGGGATTTGGAAATTTGTTGATGGAGTTCCTGTAACAGATTTTTTCATTTTAAAAGATATAGCTTACTTCGGCTTTGGTTTCACTCTTTTAGCTCAATCTTTAAATAAAAAATCATGAAAAAATTATTCATCATAAGCTCATTAATTATTACAGGAATAATACTAACAAGTATAAGTTGTAAAACTCATAAAAATAATTTAGTTAAATCAAATAAACATCAGAAAATGAATAACACATCAGAAAATGAAATATATTTTGCAGGAGGATGCTTTTGGGGAACAGAACATTTTTTTCAACAGGTCAGAGGGGTTACAAATACAGTTGTAGGTTATGCTAATGGAACTATAGAAAAGCCTTCTTATAAAGAAGTGATCACAGGTAAAACTGGTTTTGCTGAAACTGTCAAGGTAACTTATAATCCTGATATAGTTGATCTAGGATTATTAATTGATTTGTATTTTAAGACAATAGATCCTACGAGTCTAGACAAACAAGGAAATGACTTAGGGACACAATATAGAACAGGAATTTATTATACAAACCCAACTGACTCTAAATTAATCGATCAGAAGTTAAAAGATTTAGAAAAAAATTATAATCAAAAAATTGTAGTAGAAAATATGCCTTTACATAATTTTTATGATGCAGAAAATTATCATCAAGATTATTTAAATAAAAATCCAAAAGGATATTGCCATATATCACCAAGTTTATTTGATGATGCTCGTAAGGCAAATCCTATTCAAGAAAAAGAATATATCAAAGAAAGCCAAAGTGAACTTAAAAAACATTTAACTTCTTTGCAATACGATGTTACACAAAATGGTGCAACAGAAAAACCTATTTCAAATGAATATAATTCTGAATTTAGAGAAGGAATTTATGTAGACATAACAACTGGTGAACCTCTTTTTGTGTCAACGGATAAATTTGAATCAGGTTGTGGCTGGCCAAGTTTCTCAAAACCAATCAGTAAAAATCTTATTGAAGAAATAAATGATAATTCTTTTGGAATGAAAAGAACTGAAGTAAGAAGTAAAACTGGTAATGCTCATTTAGGTCATGTTTTTGATGATGGCCCAAAAGATAAAGGAGGATTGAGATATTGTATTAATAGTGCATCATTAAAGTTTATATCAAAAGAAGAAATGAAAGCTAAAGGATATGAAAAATATTTATCCTTAATAAAATAAAAACTAATAAAATTCTATTTCTAAATATTATAAAAGGTATTACTTAATGTTTACAGATTGTAATTTTTAATAAAACATTTGTTAATGTTTTACAAAATTATATTGTGTACAATATAATTTTGTAACTTTGTTATGTAATTTAATATTGATGAACTATGAAAGATACGCTAGAACTAGATAATCAATTTTGTTTTCCCATATATGCGCTTTCAAAAAAGATAATCAACATGTACCGTTTATATTTAGATCCACTTGATATTACCTATCCACAGTATTTAGTGCTTATGGTTTTATGGAAAGAACAACAGCAAACAGTAGGGCAATTAGGTGAAAAACTTTTCTTAGATAGCGGTACACTAACACCCTTACTAAAAAGAATGGAGCAAAAAGAAATGATTGTTAGAAGTAGAAACATTGAAGATGAGCGCATTGTAGTAATTTCTTTGACCAAAAAAGGAAGTGCTTTGAAAGAGAAAGTCAAAGATATTCCAGAAAAATTGTTAGAATCAATGGCGATATCTGTAGATGAGCTTAAACAATTAAAAAAAATAGCAAATAAAATTTTAAACAAACAACAATGAAAAAATTATATGAAACTCAGGCTACAGCCACGGGAGGTAGAAGCGGACAAGTAAAAAGTGAAAACGGTGTTTTAGATATGCAAGTACGTACTCCAAAAGCATTAGGAGGTGCAAATGATGACTTTTTAAACCCTGAAATGCTATTTGCAGCAGGATATTCTGCCTGTTTTGATAGTGCATTGAATTTGGTGATCAAACAGCAAAAAATAAAAACAGGAGAAACGAGCGTTACAGTAAAAGTAGCTATCGGACAATTAGAAAGCGGAGGTTATGGTCTTGCAGCTGAGATACATGCTAATATACCAGGTGTTTCAATGGAAGAAGCTCAAAATCTTATTAAAACGGCACATAAAGTATGTCCTTATTCTAATGCAACTCGTGGAAATATTGAAGTTATATTAAGTGTTTCTGTAAATTAATACAAATGATATGGAAATTATAGCAAGTATTTTAACCGCAGTTGTTGCAATTGAACATTGTTACATTCTTTGGATGGAAATGTTTGCTTGGGAAACAGCAGGTAAAAAAACATTTAAATCTTTACCAAAAGATTTGTTTACTCCTACGAAAGCATTAGCTGCTAATCAAGGTTTATATAACGGTTTTTTGATTGCAGGACTTATTTGGTCTTTTCTTATAGAAAATCATGAATGGAGTTGTAATATTCGTCTATTCTTTTTAGGATGTATTACTGTTGCAGGTATTTTTGGAGGTATAACCTCTGGTAAAAAAATATTTTTTATACAAGGTATTCCTGCTTTAATTACCATGTTGTTTGTGTTTTTAACTAAATAATTAAAAAAATGTCATTAATAGAAGATTTAAATTGGAGACATGCAGTAAAAGCATACAATCCATCGCAAAAAGTTAGTCAAGATAAAATTGATAAAATTTTAGAAGCTGCTAGACTAGCACCTACTTCATCTGGATTACAACCTTTTAAAGTATTAGTTGTAGAGAACCAAGATTTAAAAAATCAATTAGTAGAAGGAGCTCTTAATCCTGAATGTATGAGAGATTGTTCACATGTAATTATTTTTGCTGCTTGGGACAACTATACAGCAGAAAGAATTGATAAAGTATATGATTTTACTACAGATGAAAGAGGATTGCCAAGAGGTCGTTTCGGAAGTTATACAGATAAAATAAAAGGTATTTACTTGAATACACCAGCAGAGGAAAATTTTGCACATACTGCTCGTCAAACTTATATTGCGTTAGGGCTTGCATTAGCACAAGCAGCTGAGTTAAAAGTTGATGCTACTCCTGTAGAAGGTTTTGATAACGCTATTGTAGATAAAGTTTTAAAATTAGACCAGCTAGGTCTTAAAAGTGTATCTTTAATGTATGTTGGTGTTGCCGATCCTGAATTAGACTGGATTGGATCTATGAAAAAAGTTAGACTACCAAGTGAAGAATTTATTGTTGAATTTAAATAATTAAAATTATGAAAATATTATTTGTTGTTACTTCTCATGATGAATTGGGAAATACAGGACATAAAACAGGATTTTGGGTAGAAGAATTTGCTGCTCCTTACTACAAATTTGTAGATGCTGGACACGAAGTTACTATTGCTACACCTAAAGGTGGACAAGCTCCTATAGATCCTAATAGCGAAACTGAAGCTGCACAAACAGAAGCTACAGAGCGTTACAATAAAGACGAAAATGTTAAAGCTTTAATTGCAAATACACATGTATTAGCTAAAGAAAAAGCTGAGGATTATGATGCTATTTTCTATCCAGGAGGTCATGGACCACTATGGGATTTAGCAAATGATGTGCATTCTCAACAATTGATTTTAGATTTCTATAATGCTGGTAAGCCAGTTGGTGCTGTTTGTCATGCTCCAGGAGTTTTCAAGAATGTTACTTTAAGTAATGGAGAACCTTTTGTAAAAGGAAAAAATGTAACTGGTTTTTCTAATTCTGAAGAAGATGCTGTACAATTAACAGATGTTGTTCCATTCTTAGTTCAGGTTGAATTAGAAAAATTAGGAGGTCATTACTCTAAAACTGAAGACTGGGGAGTGCATGTTGTAGAAGACGGTTTATTAATTACAGGTCAAAATCCTGCATCTTCGGAAGAAGTTGCTGAGAAAATGATTACTTACTTACAAAGTAATTTATAAAAATTTTTATTTAATATAAATATTGATTCGTATTTGCGTTAGGGATTGTAGAGAAAATCCTTTCCTGATTAGAAAAGATTGCAACGGAAATCCCGACCAAAGGGAACGCCCAAATTTTATATTTTATATTTTATATAAAAGAATTCAATCAACTGTGAAAGTGATGATGATGATGAATTGATTGAATTTCAAGAGCCTATTTTAATACTTATCAAATAATTTATTTCAAATTATTTGATACTTAATTTTAAGTAGGCTCTTATTTATAGCAATAAACTGTAAAAATCACTGCCGTTTCAAATAAAAATCCATTTATTTTCCTTCATTAATTCCTTACTTTGTTAAACAAAAACTTCTATTGTTTTTTAAATAAAACAAATCCTTCATTTATGTTGAATATTTGAAGAGAAAAAGTATAGAATGAGATGAGTTTCTTTCATTACTTTTTTGAATTTATTAAATATGTTTCCATTTATGTTATTTCTATGTTATAATTACACATAAAGTAGAGAGTTTAATTATTATTGTGTACCTTTTAAAAAAATAAGTATGACAACTGGAAGAATTAATGATGAATTGGATAATTTAATATATTATATTAATGAATATCAAAAATCTCAATTTGCTTTAAGTAAAGCTATAAATAAAACTCAAATAGATGATGCTAATTATACTGTAGAACTTAACTTATTAGCAATAGAAGCGGTTTTTAATTTGAATCATGAATTAAAAGAAATTGTATTGCTTAATGAGAAAAATAAAAAAGAATGTATAGAAGGTTCTTTTTTATCTAAAAATTTTATAAACGATGTGAGAAATTATATTCAAAATGTAAAAAATTACGCTTAAAAGCTATTCAGAATTTTATATTATGATATCTCAAATGGGTTTGACTGTATTACAGTTGAACCTTTTTTCAAATATAATTAAGAGTTGATTTAAAAATAACCCCAAATTATCAATTGGGTGTGTGTAATCTTCCCTAAAAACCGG
>NZ_DINY01000001.1:0-45317 GCF_002426075.1 Empedobacter sp. UBA5528
AAGATTTTCAAATCTAAAGGAACTTGTTTCAAAATCACATCATATTCATGCGTTTAGCGAAATTCGAACTTCTAAAATCTAACATCGATTTATTCTTTCTCGATTGTTTGATTTTTAATGACTTGCTGTTCTTTTTCAAAATAAGCAATAATCTCCAATGCAACTTTCAATGCATTTCGTCCATCTTGTAACGAAACTTTAATTGGTGAATTATTCACAATAGAATCTGCAAAGCTTTCTAATTCATCCAAAATTGCATTATTTGGTAAAATTTCTGGATGTTCAAAACAAATTTCTCTACGATCTCCTTTATCGTTTTCCAAAATCATCGCAAATTCACTTGGATTTTCTGGCGCTTTGTGCATTTTAATAATTTCAGTCTTTTTCGTCAAGAAATCAATTGAAATATACGCATTTCGTTGAAAAACACGCATTTTTCGCATATTTTTCATTGACATTCTACTTGTCGAAACATTCACCACACAACCATTTTCAAACTCAATTCGAGCATTTGCAATATCAGGTGTATCACTAATTACCGAAACTCCAGACGAATGAATTGATTTAATTTCTGATTTTACAATCGATAAAATCACATCTAAATCATGAATCATCAAATCTAAAACTACAGGAACATCTGTACCGCGCGGATTAAATTCTGCCAAACGATGCGTTTCAATAAACAATGGTTCTTCGATAAAAGGTGCAGCCGCTGTAAATGCAGGATTAAAACGCTCTACGTGTCCAACTTGCGCTTTCAAACCTTTTTCATTTGTCAATTTCAACAAATGATCTGCCTCTTCTAAGGTATGCGTAACTGGTTTTTCGATGAAAAAATGTTTATTTTTTTCGATCACTTTCAATGCCACTTCATAATGTGATAACGTTGGTGTCACAATATCGACAACATCAACAGCATCAATCAATTCGTCCATCGAACTAAAATATTTATACCCAAATTCAGCTTCAACTTTTTTTCCATTTTCTTCAAAAGAATCAAAGAAGCCAATTAATTCGTATCTTTCCGATTGATTTAATAACTTTAAATGGATTTTTCCAAGGTGCCCAGCACCGATCACTCCTACTTTTAACATTTGGTAGATTTTGCCGTTAAAATTAATGAGAATAAGTTGTATTTAATGCATTTTTGTAAAAATTTTGGAATATGTCTGTAGACGATTTTAAACACAGAGGACGACGCAAAATGTTGGTTGATTTGTTGCGCTCGAAAGGAATTGAAGATGAAAACGTATTGGAAGCTATTAATTTAGTGCCACGACATTTATTTTTAGACAGCGCATTTACGGAATTCGCATATCGCGACGAAGCTTTTCCGATTGCTGCTGGACAAACGATTTCGCATCCGTTTACAGTTGCTTTTCAGACACAATTATTAGACATTCAGCCTAATGAAAAAGTCTTAGAAATCGGAACTGGTTCTGGTTATCAAACTGCTGTTTTGGTTGCTTTGGGTGTTGAAGTTTTTACGATTGAAAGACAAAAAGATTTGTTTGATTTCTCGAAAATCATGTTGAAAAAAATCAATTTCGAGCCACGTTATCAAACGTATGGAGATGGTTACAAAGGTTTACCTTCTTTTGCTCCTTTTGATAAAATTATTGTAACGGCTGGTGCGCCAGAAATTCCAGAAGAATTAAAAAAACAATTGAATATTGGAGGAATAATGGTGATTCCAGTTGGTGAACAATCGCAACGAATGATTGTCATTATGAGATTATCAGAAGATCAATTTGAGCATTACGAATTTGGAGATTTCAAATTTGTACCAATGTTAGAAAGCCGAGATAAATAAAATAAAAAACTCCANNTGGAGTTTTTTATTTTATTTATTAATCATCAATTTTCTTAAAATTTCCGTTTTTATCAAATTTTAATTCAAGTCCATTGTTCAATTTCACTTCAATTTCTTTTCGGTCTCTTTCAATTTTTGTTATTGTAGTATTCGGAAAACTTCTTTTCACATAATTCGAAATTTTAGCTGGAATAAATCCTGTTGGAATAGCATTTCGTTTTCCATCGACTTCTTTCCAAGCTCCGTCTCCATCAAATTCTACTTTTGTTCCATTTGCCAAATACACTTTATATTCTTTCGAAAAATAATCGTCGTCCAACATCACAGAACCAACTTGTTTTACACCAAAATATTTGTTGATAAATTGCTGTCCCATTTTTGGAACTTGGTTATATTTTATTGCTTTATCTTGAGCAAAAGAAATCAACGTTGCACTTAACATGATAACACTTAAAAACTTTTTCATTTTGTTTGATTTTATAATTATTAAGACAAAGTTGCAAAGTGAATTAGGAAAGATTTGGGAATAATTTATTTTTTCAAAATAAATTGATGAAAAGGAAACTCATAATTGTAACGTAACGTCAAATTTTGTTGATTTTTGATAATCGTGTCCACAATCGAAAGCCCCAAGCCATTATTTCCATCACTTGTTCCTTGTTTATAAAAACGACTAAAAATAAGATTCGAATCCAATGTTGCGTTTTTCCCTGTATTCGAAATTATAAATTGATTTGAATCACTTTCTATCTTAATAATTTTCTCATCATTATTATGTTTGATCGCATTTCGAATCAAATTTGAAATTAAAATTCGCGCTAAATCGATATTAAAATCAAGAATAAAATCTGCCTTAAAATTCGTTTCTAATTTAATTTCTTCTGCTTCTAAAATTTCTTCATAATCTTCGATCAAATCTTTTGTCAAAGCTGTAAAATTAACTTCAACATTATTTTTGTATTGATTATTCTCGATTCGAGATAACATTAACAACGATTTATTAAGATTCACCATTCGCCAAAGTGTTTGCTTGGTTTCTACCAAACTCATCACCTCTTTTTCTTTTAAATCTGAATTTTCTATTAGCAAATCAAGTTTGTTTAGCGCAATTGTCAAAGGTGTTTGCAATTCGTGGGAAGCATTTTCGATGAACAATTTTTGTGAATTAAAAACCTCATCATTTCGATTAATCATTCGCTCAATTTCTTTTTGCAAATAAGAAAATTCTTTCACATTCGTTTCGACAAGTTTTGGTTTTTCGTTATTTCCTACTTCATATTTTCTTAATTGAGAAATAATTTGCCCAAAAGGTTTGAAGGCTTTTTTCAATCCAAAATGATTAATCAATAAAATACTAATCAAAATAAAAACATACAACGCAATCAAAGAAATCGATAAATCATAAATCAATTCATCTTCTTCGACTGTTGAGGTTCTTATTTCTAATGAATACGGATGATTTTCTTTGTCATAAAAACCAGTTCTCAATATACGATAAGGTTCCATATCATCATCGTATCCCATGTAAACCAACTCATTCGAAAAGTGATTTCTTTCATCATATTTACTTGGATCAACTTTGGAAATTTTGAATTGACTTAATCCAAATTCGGTTGTATTTAATAAATTCGGATCGCGATAAGCTTCTCGAATAATTTCAATTTTTTGATTCTTTAATCCGTCATCTACATTGTCATAAACTTCATCCAAAATCAAGGAATGAAAAAGAAATGCCCAAATCGCAATAACGATAAGCAACCAAAATGTGAGGTAACGAAATGTATAATTTTTTAGTGATATTTTCATGTTAAATCAACTTATAACCAATCCCATAAACCGCTTGTAAATCGGCTTCAGAATTTGCTTCTTTCATTTTTTTTCTTAGATTTTTTATTTGCGAATAAATAAAATCTAAATTATCAGATAGCTCAATATGATCTCCCCAAACACTTTCTGCTAAAGTTGTTTTCTGAAAAACACGTTCGGGTCTCAACATAAAATAATACAGCAAATCATATTCCTTTCTGTTTAATTTCAGTTCGATATTATTTACTTTTACCAAACGATCTTCGGGAAAAATTTGAATATTTTTATAACTCAAAACATCCTCTCCTTTTTGTAGATTTTTGCGCAAAGCAACTTTAATTCGAGCCAATAATTCAGCAAAATGAAATGGTTTCGCTAAATAATCATCCGCGCCAACCAATAATCCTTCTACTTTATCATCAACCGAATCTTTCGCCGACAAAATAATCACCGAAGTTTCTTTATGAAGATTCTTCAATTCCTTCAACAAAGACATTCCATCACCGTCTGGTAACATCATATCCAATAAAATGCAATCATAATCGAACGAAATTATTTTATCCAAAGCTTGCTGATAATTATCTGCTGTTTCGACAATCATCTTTTCCTTTTCTAAAAACTCAACAATTGTTTCTTGCAATTTTATTTCATCTTCTACGACTAAAATCTTCATAACTTCAGTTTAAATAATTGGTAAAAATAGATAGTAAAATAGGAAAGAATTAGGAAAACTCCTACTTTTATTCTCAAAATTTAAGATTTCAATTTTGAAAAAATATAGCTTTAAAAATGATTATAGCGAAGGTGCTCACCCAGCAATTTTGCAACGATTAATCGATACAAATTTAGAACAAACAATTGGTTACGGCGAAGACGAATTTTGCAATGAAGCAAGAGAGTTCATCAAAAAAAGACTGAAAAAAGATTCAGCAATTCATTTTGTTTCTGGTGGAACACAAGCCAATTTAATTGTAATTTCTTCTATTCTAAAACCACACGAATCTGTAGTTGCAGCCGAAAGCGGGCATATTGCCGTTCACGAAACGGGCGCGATAGAAGCAACAGGACATAAAATAAATACCATTGCGACGGATAATGGAAAAATAACTCCTGAGCAAATTTCGATTATTCTTGCCACACATACGGACGAGCATATGGTAAAGCCAAAATTGGTTTATATTTCTAATTCTACGGAAGTTGGAAGTGTTTATTCAAAAAAGGAATTGCAAAAGCTTTATCATTTTTGCCAAGAAAATAATTTATACCTTTTTGTTGATGGCGCACGTTTAGCTTCTGCTTTAACTTCTTCTAAATGTGATTTAAACTTAGAAGATATGGCAAATTTTGCAGATGTTTTTTACATTGGTGGAACTAAAAATGGTGCACTTTTAGGTGAAGCAATTGTGATAAATAATTTAAAATTGGACGAAGATTTTCGTTATCATATTAAGCAAAAAGGCGGAATGTTAGCGAAAGGACGTTTGATAGGAATTCAATTTTCGGAAATGTTTCGAGATGATTTATTTTTCGAGATGGGAAAACACGCCAATCAAATGGGAGAAAAATTAGCAAATGCTATTTCAGCAAAAGGTCACAACTTTTTGACAGAACCATCTTCCAATCAAATTTTCCCTATTTTACCAAATTCAATTATCGAAAAACTACAACAAGATTTTGAGTTTTATATTTGGCAAAAAATTGATGAAGAAAATTCTGCAATTAGATTAGTCACTTCTTGGACAACACCAGAGGAACAAGTAGAAAATTTTATCAAATTAATATAAAACATAAAAGGATCCATAAATTATTGGATCCTTTTATTTTAATAATAATCTTTCACATTTTTCAAACGCTCTTTCGCGCGTTTATATTCTGCTTTTCTGATTTCTTTTTTACGTTTCATCAAATTTTTATCGTAAGAATAATTACGTTCTATTCCCTTGATATCTCTTTCGTATTCGTCTTCTAAACGCTCTAACCGATCATCAATTCGATCTTTGTAATAATCGTCACGATGAGAATTTGACCATTTATAACGTTGATTATCATTTAAGATTTTATCAATATCACGTTGTAAATTGTAAGAAATCTCTCTTTTTCTTCTACCTTTTTCGTAACCAGATAAATTACGATCTCTTCCAACTCTTTCGAAATCTTTACTTGCTTGTTTTTTTAAAGCAATTATTTTATTTTTTTGACTACTTGATATTCCGTAATAATCAGATCTTTCAATTAAAATATCGACATTTCTATTATTTCCATCATTTGGTCTATTTTGCGCATAACTTGACATTGTAAACAACGCAAAACCAAAAATTAAAAACTTCTTCATATTCTAAACTTTCGTTTAGAATAAGCAAAGTCCGTGCTGAAATGAATAAATTATTAAAATTTATATTTAATCAACAACTAATCAATAAATTAATTAAACCTTAGTTTTTTCTAACGCTTGCAAAATATCTTCGATAATATCCACTTTATCCTCCAAACCGACTGATAAACGAATAGAGCCTGGCCTAATTCCCAAATCTGCACGTTCTGCATCTGATAATTTTGCGTGAGTTGTAGTTGCTGGATGCGTTGCAATCGATCTCGAATCCCCTAAATTAGACGTATATAAAATCATTTCTAATGCATCAATAAATCTGAAAGCACGTTCTTTTCCTCCTTTCACTTCAAATGTTACGATTCCACCCCCGCTTTTCATTTGTTTTTTCGCCAACTCATATTGCGGATGCGATGGTAAAAATGGATATTTTACATCTGCAATTTCAGCATGATTTTCCAAAGCTTCTGCCAACGCCAACGCATTTTCGCAATGACGATCCATACGAAGTGGCAACGTTTCTAAACTTTTAGAAATTGTCCATGCATTAAAAGCTGACATCGCTGGACCTGTATGACGAATAAAAAACATCATTTCGTTGATTAATTCTTCTTCCCCTACAACTACTCCACCCAAAACTCGACCTTGTCCGTCCATATATTTTGTTGCAGAATGAATAGATAAATCAAATCCAAATTGCAAAGGTTGTTGTAAATATGGTGTTGCGAAACAATTGTCAATTGCAAAAATAACATTCGGATGTTTTTCTTTCAATTTTGCCAAAGATTCTAAATCAAATAATTCTAATCCAGGATTTGAAGGCGATTCTAAGAAAACAATTTTTGTATTTGATTGAATTGCTTTTTCCCAATCCTCGATATTTGGCGTTTCTACATATGTATAAGTTACGCCCCAACGCGGAAATAATTGCGTAATTAATTGATGTGTAGAACCAAAAATTGCACGACTCGATACAATATGATCTCCACTTTTTATATACGAAGCAAAAGATGCAAAAACAGCAGCCATTCCCGAAGCAAAAGCTAAACCTGCATCTGCTTTTTCCAAAGCACAAACGCGATTAATAAACTCTGTTGTATTTGGATTTGCATAACGTGAATAAACCATACCTTGCTCTTCTTCTGCAAAAATTGCACGTCCTTGCTCTGCGCTATCAAAAATAAAACTTGATGTTAAATATAATGGAACCGAATGCTCGCGAGTAGCAGATCTTGGCGCTTGCTCACGAATTATCTTAGACTGATCTTTTTTCATAAGAATCAAAGTTAACGATAGTTTTATTAAGCAAAAAGCTTTTAATAAAGTTTTAAACAGAAATTATTTCTGTTTTCAATCGTTGTTTCGATAATTTGACTGTTTCTAAAAAGATTTTTAGAAATATTTCAGAAACGATTTTAAAACTTTCATTTTCATCACGATTAAAAATAATTAAACGAGTAATTATTCCTAAAATATCATTCAAATTTAATCTCTACCTTTGCAGTCTTATATCAATTTATGTCATTCGAAAATTTAGGATTATCACCATATTTATCAAAAGCAATTACAAAACTTGGATTTTTAAAACCTTTTGAAATTCAGACCGAAACAATTCCATCTATTTTAAAAGGAAAAGATGTGATGGGAATTGCAAAAACTGGTTCTGGAAAAACCTTGTGTTTTGTTGCGCCTTTGCTACAAAAAATTCAGCATCAATCGTACGAAAAATCTCGTAATATAAAAGCGTTAATTTTAGTTCCAACACGTGAATTAGCAGTTCAGATTGAACAAACTTTTGCAGGATTACAAACTGCTTTACGTCGCGAAGTACAAACACAAGCTGTTTATGGTGGAACTTCAATTAATCCACAAATGAAGAATTTATATGGAACTGAAGTTTTGATTGCAACTCCTGGTCGTTTATTGGATTTGATGGATCATAATGCGTTATCATTGGATCAATTGCAATATTTGGTGATTGACGAAGCAGACAAAATGTTCCAATTAGGATTTGGAGATGAGATGAACCGAATTTTGAAAAGTGTTCCGAAAAAGAAACAATCAATTCTATTTTCTGCAACTTTGAATGATAAAATTGATGAAATAAAATCTACATTAAGTATTGATCCAATTGTTGTTGAAATCAAAAAACAAGAAATTGATTTGGAACAAATCGAACAAGTTGCTTATAAAGTTGATGCCGAAACAAAAGGTCCTTTTTTACGTTATTTAATCAAATCTGAAAACTTAGAACAAGTTTTGGTTTTTGTTTCTTCGACACGAACTGCAGATAATTTAGTAGAAAAATTAAAAAAGAATAAAATCTCTGCAATGGCGATTCACAGTAAGAAATCCCAAGGCGCTAGAATGGATAATTTGGAAGATTTTAAACTAGGTGATATTAAAGTTTTGGTTGCAACAGATTTGATTGGACGCGGAATTCATATCGAAGGTTTACCAACTGTTATTAATTACGAATTACCTCGTTCGCCTTTAGATTATGTGCACAGAATCGGGCGTACAGGTCGTGCAAATGCAAACGGAAAAGCCATTAGTTTGATTACAGAAGAAGATTTGCATCATTTCAAAATCATTCAGAAAAAAATGGGTAAAAAAGTTGATTTACTTCCAACTGATAATGTGAATTTACACGGATATTAAAATAAGTTTTAAGTTATGAGTAACAAGTTCTAAGTTTTCTCTGAACTCATTACTCATAATTTTTTAATTAAATCAAGTCCAAAGATATTGTCTAAACTCTATTAATTTTTTCAACATTTGATTATCTTCTTCATATTGATTATTTTCTAAATTATCATTATCGAGCTTACGTTTATTCCACCAATTATATAAGTTTTCAATTTCAATTTTTGCATTTTTATGTTCATCATCATACATCCAATCAACATGACTTGTAAATAAATTTTCTTTTTCAATACAATCGCATAAAATCTGAAAACAAGCATGTAAAATAATCACATCCTTATCTAGCCATTCATCGTTTAATGTTTCTATTTTTAGAAGATTCGAAGGTTTCATTATTAATTTATTTTTTCAAAACTTATCACTCATAACTACTAACTCACAACTTCTAGATATGTGGACCAAGCATATTTTTAGGATCAAGGATTTCGTCCAAACGTTCTTTCGACAATAAACCGTGATCTAAGACCAATTGATATACACCTCCTCCTGTTTCTAAAGCTTCTTTCGCAATTTTTGTACTTGCTTTGTAACCAATGTAAGGATTTAAAGCTGTAACAATTCCAATACTATTTTGTACTTCATTTTTCAAATGTTCTGCGTTTGCTGTAATTCCATCCACACATTCAACACGTAGCGTATTCATCGCATTTGTTAAATATTGAATCGATTCCATAATCGAAAAACCAATTATTGGCTCCATTACATTTAATTGTAATTGACCAGCTTCGGCAGCCATTGTTATTGATAAATCATTTCCAATCACTTTAAAACAAACTTGATTCACTACTTCTGGAATTACTGGATTTACTTTCCCTGGCATAATCGAAGATCCTGGTTGTTTTGGAGGTAAATTAATCTCGAACAAACCTGTTCTCGGACCAGATGTTAACAAACGTAAATCATTACAAATTTTCGACAACTTCACACAAAGACGTTTCAAAGCTGATGAATAATCCACAAACGAGCTTGTATCCGAAGTTGCTTCAACTAAATTATCAGCCAACGAAACATCTTCATTCATGATTTCAGCTATTTTAGTTGTACACAATTGTGCATAACCTGGAACAGCATTCAATCCAGTTCCAATTGCAGTTGCACCCATATTAATTACTAATAATTCGGCAGCAATTCGGTTTAAATTATCAACTTCTTTATGTAATGTATTCGAAAAACCTTCAAACTCTTGCCCAAGCGTCATTGGAACTGCATCTTGCAATTGCGTACGTCCCATTTTTATAACATTACCAAATTGTTTCCCTTTTTTATCAAGTGCCTCATACAACGAAGTTAATGCCTCAACCAAAGGTTTATTCATATTAAATAATGCTAATTTCAAAGCAGATGGATAGGCATCATTCGTAGATTGCGAAAGGTTTACATGATCATTTGGCGAACAAAATTGATACTCTCCTTTTTGTTTTCCTAAATACTCCAAAGCAATATTTGCAATTACTTCATTTGCATTCATATTTGTAGAAGTTCCCGCACCACCTTGTATCATATCGATTGGAAATTGCTCTGTATATTTACCAGCTATTAACTCATTCGAAGCAAAAGAAATCGCATCAAATAATTCTTTCGATAAAATTCCTAATTCGTGATTGGCTTGCGCTGCTCCTAATTTCACAACACCAAGCGCTTTTACAAATTCGGGATAATGTGACAAATAGTTATTGGAAATTTTGAAATTATTAATGGCACGTTGCGTTTGCACACCATAATAAGCCGTTTCAGGAATTTGTAATTCTCCTAATAAATCAGACTCCGTTCTCATTTTATTTATTGTTTGTTATTGACAATTAAAGGTAAGGAATAATCTAGTATCTTTTTGAAAAGCATTTTTCCAAAAAATTTAAAAAATCTATATCTTTAAAACATTAACACAAAAGAGATGAAAGCAGCTCGTTATTATTCATTAGACGTTTTTCGTGGCGCAACTGTTGCGTTGATGATTTTGGTAAATAATCCAGGAACTTGGTCGGCTATGTTCGATCCTTTGGAGCATGCAGAATGGCACGGATGCACACCAACAGATTTGGTTTTTCCTTTCTTTTTGTTTGCCTTAGGAAATGCAATGGCTTTTATGATTCCAAAATTACAACAACAACCTCAACAAATTTTCTGGCAAAAAGTAATAAAACGAACAATTCTAATTTTCGGAATTGGATTATTCATCAATTGGTGGCCATTTTTCAAGTGGGATAATAATGAACTTATTTTCAAAGCATGGAAAGATTCAGAAGAAAGCGGAATCCGAATAATGGGCGTTTTACAACGAATTGCAATTGCTTATTTTTTCGCTTCGGTGATTGCTTTTTATTTTAAACAAAAACAAGTTTTATTGATAAGTTGTGCGATTCTTCTACTTTATTGGGTTTTAACTTTCGGACTTGGAACTTCTACCCCTTATTCATTAGAAGGTTTTATCGGAACTAAAATTGATAATCAATTGCTTGGTTTAGCGCATATTTACAAAGGAGAAGGAGTACCGTTTGATCCCGAAGGAATTTTCAGTACAATTTCTACTATTCCACAGGTTTTATTTGGGTATTTGGTTGGTGATTATATTCAGAAACAAGGAAATATCAATTGGTTGAATCGTCCTTTACCAAAAACTGACAATCCGCAATATAAAATGTTAGCTGGCTTATTTGTTTTAGGAACAATTGCGTTGACAATTGGTTACGTTTGGCAATGGGATTTTCCGTACAATAAAAAGATTTGGAGCAGTTCTTATGTTTTCAACACAACTGGTTTAGCAATTTTGACAATTGGATCAATGATTTGGTTCATCGAAATTTTAGGCATCAAAAATGGTTTCATGAAATTCTTTGATGTTTTTGGAAAAAATCCTTTATTCATCTTTGTTTTGAGCGGATTATTACCTCGATTATTAGGTTTAATCAGAATTGAAGCTGGTTTAAACGACAAAAGAGAAATCAAATTCATTTCACCATTGGGTTGGTTCTACGAAAATGTTTGCGCTAAAATTCCTGGAATTCCAGAAATTGGTTCATTTGTTTATTCGCTAATTTTCTTAGCTTTCTTTTGGTGGTTAGCTTATTTATTAGATAAAAAGAAGATTTATATTAAAGTTTAAAAGTCTTGAGTAGTAAATTATAAGTTTTTAGAAGAGATGTCTCGATTCCTCGACATGACATTAATTATCAGCCTAGATTGGATTTTCTTGTCATGTTGAGCGAGTCAAACGATGTAGAAACATCTAATATTTAGAAAACAATCTTACTTATAAAAATTATTTCTAAACCTTCTTATAAACAGCATAAAACTGATAAAAGTGCTGAATATTTTCAACATCAAAAATAATTTGTTTCCATTGATTTAATTCCAAAATCAATTGATTTTCGTGTTGAGTAAACTTCCCAACAAAAATTTCATCATCATTCAAATACAAACCAAACTTATCATTTACCAAATGTAAATTTTCCACTTCCAAATGTTCAAAAAATAAAATAGACGATTCTTCTTCTGTAAAATCGATAGGTGAAGCGATACCCGAAGAATATTCTAACGCAATAAACTGATGCGAATTATAGATTGGAAAGTAAATCGACGGATAATTTTCTATATTAGAAAATAATTCTTTTTTTAACTGAATTATTTCTCGTGATAAAAAAGGAATCGCGCTCAAATTTTTAACATTTCGTAACATATCAGCTTCCTCAAAATAGTTATCAAAGTGTAATATTTCGTTAACTGTTAAGTTTTTTTCGATCAAATGACTTATTGGAATGCTAAAATATTTAGCAATTTGAGAAATTGTTTCAATTCGTGGCTCTGCACGTTTTTCTTCATAAGATGAAATATTCCCTCTACTAACTTCGAACAAATCAGCAAAAGCCTGTTGAGTTAAGTTCTTAACTTGTCTTAATTTCTTTATATTTTCACCTATTTTTGTCATTATTTAAAATTTTAACACTTTTATTTGCTAATTATTTTAGCAAATTGTTTAATTTTATGGAAACAAATTACAAAAAACACTAATAACAACAAAATGAATTATTTTTCGAAGATTGAAAATTTTATTCAAAACATCAATTACACCATCACTTACAAAGACGAAAAAGAGGGTGTTTTTATGATTGAAAATTTATTGGATGGTGTTCAAAATCTGATTGTAGGAATTGCACCACCTGTTATCATTTTCGAGTTGTATTTATTTACAATTACAAATGATAATCTGGAAATGCTAAAAGCGTTGTTGATGAAAAATCGCGATATCATTCATGGTGCTTTTGCAATAACAGAAGACGGAAAAAAAGTTATTTATCGTTACACACTTCAAATTGCGAATCTTGATCAAAACGAATTTGAAGCAACGTTAAATTCTTTGAGCTTATTGATGAGCGAATATTCTGCTCAATTAATCGAATTTTCTAAACAATAAAACAATATCACTATGAATATTTTCAAACGTATTTTTAGAATTGGACAAGCGGAAATACATTCGGTTGTCGAAAAAATGGAAGACCCAATCAAAATGACAGAACAAGGAATTCGCGAAATGCGCGACGATCTTAATCAATCATTAGAGGCTTACGCAAAGGTAAAAGCAATGGCAATTCGTTCGCAAAATAGCGTCGACAAAAAGAAAGAAGAAGCTGCAGATTATGAACGAAAAGCAATTCTTTTGTTAGAAAAAGCTGAGCGAAATGAAATTACAATTGAACAAGCCGAAAATTTAGCGAAAGAAGCTTTGAGCTTAAAAAATCAATTGTTAGAAGAAATTACTGAATTAGAAAATCAAGTGATTATTCATGAAAAATCTGCAAATGAAGTGCACAAAAACGTTGAGGTTCTTAAATTCAACATTAATAAATGGGAAAATGAATTAACAACATTAAAAGCTCGT
Source organism: Empedobacter sp. UBA5528 (assembly GCF_002426075.1). Classification (NCBI taxonomy): domain Bacteria; kingdom Pseudomonadati; phylum Bacteroidota; class Flavobacteriia; order Flavobacteriales; family Weeksellaceae; genus Empedobacter; species Empedobacter sp. UBA5528. The sequence goes on from NZ_DINY01000001.1 coordinate 13,525, forward strand.
GTAAAAGTTGCTGATGCCACAAAACAAGTAAACAAACAAATGGCAAAAATTGATGCGAATAGCACAATTAGCATGTTAGAACGCATGAAAGCCAAAGTAGAAGAAGACGAAGCACTTGCACAAGCTTACGGAAGTTTAGCGGACAATTCGAAAACCGCTGATGACGAAATTAACGAAACCTTGAAAGGTGATTTGATTCAAAATGAATTAGAAGCTTTAAAGCTAAAAATTCAGTCGAAAAATCAAGAATAAATCACTTTTTATAGTGAATTATTTCTATAAAATTTTTAGTAAATTAATCTCTTTTAAAAAATCAAAACTATGGCATCTAAATATGAATACAAAACAATAGAAATAATGCCTAACGCTGGCTTATTTTCTATCAAAATAGATAAAACATTTTTGGATGATTTACTAAATAAATATGGAAATGAAGGCTGGGAATTAATCACTTCCACTCCGCTTTCCATCAACAGCACAACGAAAATTATTTATTATACATTCAGAAGAGCTATTTAACATTAAAAATTAACACTAAATGACCGAAATTTTAGACCTTCTTTTTAATCCATTGGCCAACGGAATTATGACCATTTTGATGGGATTTTCTCTTGTCTATTGGGTATTTCAACTGTTAGCTGGTGACGGAATTGATCTTGGAACAGATTCTGATTTTCATATCGGAGACATCAATGATGTTGATGCCCACCACGAAATTGACGCTGATCACGATGCTGATGCAGACGTGCATCACGAACCAGGTTTTTGGGCAAAATGTTTAGAATTCATCAATGTTGGTAAAGTTCCGTTAATGGTGATTATTACTTTGTTCAAATTTATCAGTTGGGTGATTACCATTATTTCTTCGATTGTTTTTGGATTAAGCAAATTAGGATTGTATTCAGTTTTAATCTTAATTCCGGTTTTCATCATCGCTTATTTTATGATGCATTGGATCACTAAACCATTAGTTAAAATGTATTCAGAATTAGGTTATCATGGAGAAGAAGAAACTGATTTTATCGGAAGAGTCGGAAAATCAAAATCTAAAATCACAGGAGATAAAATAGGCTCTGCGGAATTTCAAATCGAGAAAGATATTATTACGCTTAACATCAAAAGTCAAAATGGCGAAGAAATTAATTTTGGAGATACCATTATTATCACCGACGAATCGCCTTCAAATCATTATTATTTCGTCATCAAACATATAACCTTAAACAACATTTAACACTATTATGACACTAATATTTCAACTTACTTCGTTTCTTATCGAAGAAATTTTAATCTTAATTATTCACTAAATCAATCAAAATATAATAAAAATCTCATGACAAATTTTATTCTTTTAGCAGTTGGTGTTATCGTTTTCATCTTTATTGCTTTCATCGTCGTTTTAAGCGTTTTCTATAAAAAAGTTCCGCAAGGAAAAGCCATCGTTCGTACTGGTGTTGGTGGATCGCAAGTAGCTTTCAACAAAGGAATGTATGTAATTCCTGTTTTCCACAAAATGGAAATTATGGACATTTCGATTAAGAAAATTGATATTACTCGTCAACAACACGATGGTTTAATTTGTAAAGACAACATTCGTGCAGATATCAAAGTTGCATTTTTTGTTCGCGTTAATAAATCGGTGAATGATGTAATCAATGTTGCACAAAACTTAGGAACAGAACGAGCATCAGAACCAGAAACATTAAAAAGTATTTTCGAAGCAAAATTCTCAGAAGCTTTAAAAACAGTTGGAAAAAAATTCGATTTTATCGAATTATACGAAGCTCGTCGCGAATTTAGAGATGAAATTTTAAATATCATCGGAACAGACTTGAATGGATATATTTTAGATGACTGTGCGATTGATTATTTAGAACAAACTGAATTACAATTCTTGAGCCCTGATAATATTTTAGATTCGGAAGGTATTAAAAAAATCACGGAATTAACGGCTCAACAAAATATGAACGCCAACTTAATTCGTCGTGAAGAAGAAAAAGTAATCAAAAAACAAAACGTTGAAGCGCGCGAAGCAATCTTAGAATTAGAGCGACAATTAGCCGAAAAAGAAGAGCGTCAACGCAGAGAAATCGAAAATATAAAAGCGCGCGAAGAGGCAGAAATTGCAAAAGTTCGCGAAGAAGAACGTCTAAAAGCTGAATCTGTTCGTATTACAACAGAAGAGCAATTGGCGGTACAAGAAGAAAATAAATTGCGTCAAATTATTATCGCAGAAAAAAATAAAGTTCGTACTGATGCAATCGAAACGGAACGCGTTGAAAAAGATCGTGCATTAGAGCAAACAGAACGTGAGCGAATTGTGACTTTAGCTCAGATTGATAAAGAAAGGTCTATCGAAGTTGAGAAGAAAAATATTCAAGGCGTTATCAAAGAACGCGTTCTTTTAGAAAAAGGCGTGATTGAAGAGCAACAAGGTGTGAAAGATGTTGAAGTTTACCGTGAAGTTGAGCGTCAGAAACAAGCCGGAATTATTGCTGCATCGCAAGAAGCGGAAGAGCGTTTAATCGAAACTGTAAAAGCTGCGGAAGCGGCAAAAATTGCGGCAGAGCAAGAAGCTGCTCGTCAAGTTATCGAAGCAGATGCACAAAAACAAGTTGCAGAACGCAAAGCGCAAGAGTTATTAATTGATGCGGAAGCTAAAAAAGAAGCTTCTGCAAAAGAAGCTGAAGCTCGTAAAATAATTGCTGAAGCACAAGCAAAAGAAGAAGCTGCAATTGGTCTATCTGAAGCAGAAGTAATGGTTGCAAAAGCAGAAGCAGAAGAAAAACAAGGAACTGTAGAAGCATCTGTTATCGAGAAAAAAGCAGAAGCGTTACGTAAAGAAGGCTTAGCACAAGCAGAAGTTGTTCGTGAAAAAGCATTAGCAGAAGCAAAAGGAATTGAAGAAAAAGCAGAAGCTATGAAGAAACTGGACGGTGTTGGAAAAGAGCACGAAGAGTTCAAACTTCAATTACAAAAAGAAAAAGATATCGAATTGGCTCATATCAACATTCAAAAAGATATTGCTGGAGCCCAAGCTGAGGTGTTATCAAATGCATTGAAATCTGCGAAAATTGACATTGTTGGTGGAGAAACAATGTTCTTCGAAAATATTGTGAAACAAGTTTCGAATGCAAAAGGTTTCGATCATTTAATCGACAATTCGAAACATGCAACAGATATCAAAAATGCATTGATTGACGAAGATGGCGGAAGCGATTTAGCTGGAAAAGTGAGAAGTCTTGCCGATAAATATGGCATTTCATCAAACGACATCAAAAACTTAACAATTACTGCGGCATTAATTAAATTACAGCAAGCTGCTTCTGCTTCTGGAAACAGCGAAGACACAGGATTTATAAATTCTCTTTTCGGAATTGCGAATCAGTTAGGTGTTTCAAATAAAAAAATAGGTTAATCCATTAAACAATAATAGAGTGATTGAATCTATTCGTTTCAATCGCTCTTAATTACAGTTTAATCACCTTCTAGATTTTAATTTAATGCAAGAAGAAAAAAATATTAACGTTACCGAAACGCTTGATGCAGGCGCGTACGAAATCATCCGAAAAAGACTTCTTACACAAAAAGATTTTCTTTCGGAAAGATTAACGAAATTGAATGATGCTCGAAAAGAAGTCTTCAATTCTACCAATTTTGCATTAAGCGCAAACCAAAGAATTACGACAGAAAATACATGCGTCGCACGTGGAATTATCGCGTTCGATAAATTGTGTATTTTTGGTTACAACGTGCATTTCGGTTTACGCACAGACATTCAGTTGAGCGATGTTTTTAGTATTTATCTGTTTCAAGAAAATCAATTTATTCCTCAACCTCTCGACTTAATAAACGATCAGAATTTCTTTACAGATTTTCAGAATTTATATAAATATTACCGCGATTCTATCTTTTCTAAATTTCGTAGAACAGATAATTATCTATACATGGTTTTCCAAACCAGTAAAAGCGCACAAGATTTGAAAGCGTTTAAATGGTTAATCAAAGACGGAAAATTAATTTATCAAGATGATCGCAGCATTCACGAAGTAAAAAAAGCAGATCAATTTGATTTTGAATGGCAAAAAACTTCTATCGATGATCGTCGATTAGGAAAGTTTCCACATATTTCTATTTTAGATAAGATTTTTATCGAAGCAATTGGTGGTGATATTACTTTTAAAATTGAAGATAATACGGATTCAGGAAAAGGAATTTTCACTGAAAAAGTGACACATTTAGATCAACAATTAGACGATGCCGAATATTATTATGCCGATTTAGGAAATCTAATTGCGGTTAAAATAAAACCGTTTCAAGAAGATTTCAGAGCCTATATTTACAATGTTCGCACCAAAGAAGTTATCAACATTCCTGCACTTTTAGATGCAGCAGTTCTGTTACCCGATAATCAAGGTTTAATTTTTTCGAATGGTTATTATTTACAAAACGGAACGTATCATCTTTTCGATAATAATAATTTAGAGCATTTTCAATTTTTCCGTCGTGTAAATTCTCCGAACGGAGAAGATTTTATGTACATTTTCAATCAAGATGAAACCAATACATACATTCTTTTATCGTACAATATCATTCAACAAACTGTGGAAACACCTATAGTTTGTAATGGTTTTACGATTTTTAAAGATGGAAGTTTAATTTATTTCCGCACCGAAGAAGAAGCGACAAGACATCATCAAGTTCAAATTTGGCAAACACCTTATGTTGAACGTTTGATTGAAAATACAGAGAAAACAAATCATCCATTATATAAAATTGGGAACAAAGACATTGTGAAAGCAATGGCTGAATCTCAGGAGGTTATTCAATTAATCAACAAAGAAGATTCGTACGAAGGTTTATACGAGGACATTGTAAAAAAAGCGAATAATATTGTAGATGGCTATTTTTGGATTAATGATCAAGAGACTTTTGAGCTTGCTGTTCCTTTATTAGAAATAAAAACAGTTGCCAATACAGCGATTGATGAATTTGCTAAAGTTCAAATTCAGAAAAAATTTGCGCAAGAAACCTTAGAAAAAACGGAAGAATCGATTGAAGAAATCGTTTTCAAAGTAAATAGCACAACGTACAATCAATTGGATTTATTGGTTGAACATTTAGCTGAGGCTCGTAAAATTCAAGGAAAAGTTATTGATTTACGTTCAATTCGCTACATCAATTTAGAGCGTGTTCAAGAATTAGAAAACCGATTGCAAGAGGTAAACGAAAATTTATCAACCAAAACAATTGAGTTTCTTTTATTGGATGAAGCACTAATTCCATACGAAGAAAAAGTTGCTGAACAGAAAAACTTAGTAGCTTCTATCGAAAAAGTCATTGATGCGAAAGTTATCGAAGAAGCTTGTCTTAAAATTGCTTCCGAATTAGAATTATTGATTGATATTCTGAACAGTTTAAAAATTGAAGACGCTACACAAACGACAAAAATTATTGAGAAAATTTCTGTCATTTTTGCTTCGCTTAACGAAGTTCGTGCGCAATTAACACGTCAAACTTCTGATTTAAAAAGTAAAGAAGCGGTTGCCGAATTTTCTGCTCAAATTACGTTATTGGAACAAAGTGTAGTCAATTTTTTAGAGTTATCAACAACTGCCGAAAAAACAGAAGAATACAATACAAAAATTATTGTTCAGCTCGAAGAATTAGAAAGTAAATTTTCAGATTTTGATGATTTCGCTTTAAAAATTGCAGATAAACGCGACGAAATTATCAAAGCGTTCAATTCGAAGCGCGAACAATTGGTTGAACAAACCAACAAACGCACCAATTCATTAGAGCAAATTGGTTTGCGCGTCTTGAAAAATATCGAAAACAAATCCAAAACTTTTTCAGAAAAAGAAGAAATTTTAGCGTTTTATTCTTCGGATTTAATGATTGACAAAATGCGTCAAATTATTCAAGAATTAAAGGATTTGAAAGATGTTTCGAAAGCCGAAAATCTTGAAAACCTCTTGAAAAAATCGCAAGAAGATACGCTTCGCGTTTTACGAGATAAAACCGAACTTTTTGTTGATGGACAAAATATTATTGCGCTCGGACAAAATAAATTTACGGTCAATACGCAGCAATTAGCGCTGACTTTAATGAATCGTAACAACGAATTATTTTATCATTTAACAGGAACAAGTTTCTATCAAAAAGTTAAAAACGAAGAAATTTATCGTTATCAAGATATTTGGAATCAAGAATTTGTTTCGGAAAATCAATTGGTTTATCGCGCTGAATATTTGGCTTATCAAGCTTTTTTAGCGAGAAATGAAAAAGATTTCGATGCTGAAAAATTCATCAATCAAATCATTGAACAAAATTATTCGGAAGGTTATATAAAAGGTGTGCATAATTTTGACGCACTTCGAATTTTCACTGAATTAGTGCACGTCAATTCTAAATTAGATGTGTTGCAATTTGATGCTCAAACACGCACAACTGCTCAAGTTTTTTGGCATTCTTTAGAAAATAATTTGCAAGAAAAATTGAATGCGATGATTAATTCTGCTCAATTAATTTTGAAAAATTTTCCGAATTCAAATCGTTTTGAAAACATTCTAAATGAAATCAAATCGCTTTTTGAAAATTGGGAAACAGAATGGGATAAATCACAAACATCATCAGAAAAAGTTTCTCACTATTTATTTACAACTTTCACGAAATATCAAGCTTTTTCAATGAGTAGAGAAGCTGAAAAATTTCAAAAAGAGTTTGTAAATTATTTAGAACAAAATAAAAATTCGGAAGATTTTAATGCATTGATTGAAGATCAACAATTTTCTTCTACCGAAAAATTTTACTTGATCGAAAACTGGATTCATTCATTTATAGATGAAAACGAAAATTATTCGTCATATAGAAATGTGATGAATGAAGTAGCAACAATACTTTTATTTTCGAAAGATCAATATCATATAAATGATGGAAATTCTGTCATCAAAATTGAAGATTTGAAAGGAAATCATGCGGTAATTGTTGACGGAATTTACACACAAAATTATCATGAAATCATTTCAAAATTAGAGCATTTTTCAACTGTTGATGTTCCAAATTTTAAATCATTCCAAAAGCTGAAAGAAGAAATTTCGAAAACTTACGAGAAAGATTTAAAAATCGCAGAATTTGAACCAAAAGTTTTGACTTCATTTGTCCGAAATAAATTAATCAACGAAGTTTATTTTCCTTTAATCGGAAATAATTTAGCCAAACAATTAGGAACAGCAGGCGAAAACAAACGCACCGCTCGTATGGGAATGTTGTTATTAATTTCTCCGCCAGGTTATGGAAAAACAACCTTGATGGAATATTTAGCCAAAACAATGGGCTTGCATTTTGTGAAAGTGAATGGACCAACAATTGGACATAACATTACGTCAATCGATCCAATCGAAGCCAAAACTTCTGGAGAAAGAGAAGAATTGAAAAAGATCAATCTTTCGTTTGAAATGGCGGATAATGTAATGTTGTACTTGGATGATATTCAGCATTTGAGTGCAGAATTTTTACAGAAATTTATTTCATTAGCCGATGGACAGCGAAAAATTGATGGAATTTTTGAAGGAGAAAGTAAAACCTACGATTTACGTGGAAAACGTTTTTGTATTGTAATGGCTGGAAATCCATATACGGAAAGCGGTTCTAAATTTCAGATTCCGGATATGTTGGCCAATCGTGCTGATGTGTATAATTTGGGTGATGTAATTGGTGATACGGAAACGTTGTTCAACTTGAGTTTGATTGAAAATGCGACAGGCGATAATCCATATTTGGATAAAATTGCTTCGAAAAGTTTGACAGATTTTTACAAGTTAACAAATTTTGTAACCGAAAATCAAGAACAACTTCCAGATTTGGAAGGCAATTATTTGAAACAAGAAATTGATGATTTTATTGCTGTTTTGAAACATGTAATTAAGATTAGAAATGTAGTCGTAAAAGTCAATCAAAATTATATTACAAGTGCGGCAATGCAAGATGATTACAGAACTGAACCGCCTTTCAAGATGCAAGGTTCGTACAGAAATATGTCAAAATTAGTTTCGAAAATTGTTCCGATGATGAACGAAAAAGAAATTAATGAAACGATTTTGGCGCATTACGAAAGTGAATCGCAAACGTTGACAACCGACACAGAATCGAATCTTTTGCGTTTAAAAGAAATTGCAGATTTGATGACTTCTGAAGAAAAAGAACGTTGGGAAACGATAAAAGCAACGTTTGTCAAAAATAATAAGCACGGCGGCTTGAATAAAGACGATAAAGTTTTTTCTCAACTGCTCGAATTCAATGAAAATTTGGAAGGAATTATCCAAGCAATCTTGAAAAAATAAACTAAAAGCCGCTCATTGAGCGGCTTTTTTTTATTCACTAAATTTATCTCCTCTGAATATTTTCACAGGATTCCCTCTTGCAATAGACGTTTGATTATTCCATTTTTTTTGAACCAAGTCCTTCAATTTATTGGTTTCAAATCCTTGTAATTTCAATAACAAACGAGTTGTTGCAGTTTTTTTGTTCTGATGTTGTGAACGTAAATCCATCGAAACAGCCGAAATTCCACTTGGTTGATGTATCGCACGAACAGCCGAATTTACTTTGTTTACATTTTGTCCACCATTTCCAGAGCTTCGCATTGTTTGGTATATAATTTCATTCGGATTGATTGAATTTTCTTTCGGAATTTCTAATTCAAAACAACCAATAAACCAATTTTTTCGTTGATGAAATTTTCGGTATGGACTTTTACCAATCCATAAAATTGCTCCAAGCCAAGTTTTTAAAAACGTGTTTAAATCATTTCCTTCAAGTTCTATAATCACAGATGAAAGTTGATGAAAATCTTTATCCATTTCTCTTTCAATTATGTCAAACTTAATTTCAGATTTTGTGCACGCTTCCGAAAACTTTTTAAAAACATTAGTCACCACAAAATTGCATTCCGCTGGTCCTCTACCCGATGTAAGTTGAATAATTTTTTTCCTCATCATTATTTATCCATTCGTACAATTTTCGGTGTAAAAGTTCCCAACACTTTCACTAATTCAGTCTGTAAATTCATCACCGTTTTTATGTTTTTATATGCCAAAGGTGCTTCATCTACACTTCCGCCAATCAGCTCAATTCCTGCATCTTTCAATTGTGAATTCATAAAACTTTTAGTAATTGTTGATTTACATTTCGCACGCGACATTTTTCGTCCCGCACCATGCGAAGCCGAATTAATACTCAATTCATTTCCCAAACCTTCAACAATGTAACCGTTCGCGGTCATCGAACCTGGAATAATTCCTAAAATTCCTTTTCCAGCTGGCGTCGCTCCTTTACGATGAACAATTCGTTCCGTTCCTTCAACCATTTCTTTCCACGCAAAATTGTGATGATTTTCGATGTTAAAAACGATACGTTTTCCCAAAGCTTTCGCAATTCTTCGGTGAATATCATCGTGACAAGCCTTGGCATATTCGCCAGCCAAATTCATCGCTGCCCAATATTCTTGGCCATCGTACGTGTCCAAATCTAACCAAGCCAAATGCTGAACTTGCTTCGGAAGTGGACATTGTTTCGTCGCCAAATACGTATAATGTTTTGCAATATTTGCACCCAAACCACGCGAACCACTATGCGATAAAACAGCCAAATATTCTCCTGGAATCAAGTTCCATTCAGGTTTTACCTCATCTAATTTCACAATCCCAAATTCAACAAAATGATTCCCTCCACCAGAAGTTCCTAATTGTTGATAAGCTTTTGTTTTTAAACTTTTCAAGATTGGAATTTCATCAAAAATAGAACGTTCAAAAATTTCATGATCCGCTTTTAGTTTATGCGTTTCATACATTCCGAATTTGGTATGATCTTGCAAAATCTGAATCAATTGATGCGATTTTCCTTTCAAAAAACTAGCTGGCAAATCGTAAACCGAAAGACTCATTCTACAACCAATATCCACACCAACTCCATAAGGAATCACCGCATTATCCGTCGCTAAGACACCTCCGATTGGCAATCCATACCCCGAATGCGCATCTGGCATCAAAGCTCCTTTTACCGAAATTGGCAATTTCAATGCATCATATAATTGAAATTTTGCTTGCTCGTCAATTTCATTTTCTCCAAAAATCGAAAAAGGTGAACGCGTTGTTTTTAATTCTTGTAATCTAACCTCAACTGGTTTTATTAATCCTTCCGCAACTTTTCCCCAAATTCCGTGACCAATGTACTTTTCTGGTTCGAGTAAAACTTCTTTTGCTTCGTTGAGAATCGTTTGTTTCTTTTCTTTTTTTCTGTATCGATGAATTTGCCCAATTGCAATATTGATCGAATTATTTTTTGGAAAGCCTAATTTTATGAAGTCCTTTCCAGAGATTTTATTTCCCATGATTAATGTCTTTTAGATAGCTGATGTTCTTGTTCTATCAGCATTTCAGCGATTTCTGTCGCCGAATTTTTGTCGTTAAAAAATTTCCTTTTCGTAAAAGGATTTTTAAATTTTGGTTTTCGTTCATACGAATAACCTCCTCCAACTATTTTCTTTAAGAGGATTCCTTGATTTTTATACTTGTCAAAAAAGTGATCGATTTGCGCTTCTTCGCGCTTCAAATCAATATCAAGTGGTTTGTAATGCGTAATCATATTTGGTTTTATAATCAATCGAAAACGCCACGGTTGTAGAAATTCATAAATTCCTTTGAAACGTTTTGTTTTTGGATCATACACCTGAATACACGCAAAATATCGACGTTCTTCATCATTCAAAATTGAATGCGGTCCTGAATATTCATAAGGTTGTAATTGTTTCAATTCTTGAATTCTCGGAACATAAATTCGCTTTCCGTTTCGTTTTCGTTTTTTTACAAACTTTCGCGTTTCTGCATATTGAGAAGTATTAATTTTCTTCAGAATTTGAGTGAAAAATTCAATCTCATTTTCCTTTTTAATATCTTCTCTCAATACAAAATAACGTTCGAAACCTTTTTGATATGGCTCTTTTAAAGGAACAAGCGGAATCGCTTTTTGTTCTTTAAAGATTTCTTTTCTACGTTTATATTTCTCTCTTACATTTTTTTCTTTTGCTGTTTTTACGCTTCTTTTCTTCGTTCTCTTTGTTCGTAAACGAGCTGAAAAGAAAATTGAATCTTCCATAACATGGATTATTTGATTGCAAATAATTGTTTTGAAATAATTAGCGCTAATTATTTCTTCTTCGGAAGTTTTTAGAAGTTATTCTGAATCTAGAATGGAATAATAAAAGAAAAAGCCCGAAGAATCCTCCGGGCTTTTGATATAATAAGTTAATTATTTACGATTTATAAGCACGAAGAAATGCTCATTGCAAAATCTGTTGCAATAGCTGAAAACTGATATGTCGTTTCTTTGAACATTTTATTTCTTCGTTATTAAATTGTTATACGTTATGATTTTTATCAGTGCAAATTTAAGTCAATAAAATTCACATTTCCAAATCGTTTGTGAAATTTCACTAAAAATAGGGAGAAAAATATTATTGATTTTCAGCATTCATCGTCTCATACAACGAATAAATTTTTAGATTTTGAATTGCTTTCTCTCCATTTATAATACGAGTTTCATTCGGAATTAAATCAAAGAAATTATCATCAAATTGATTGTTTCCGTCCAATAAATAAACATCTTTTGCCAAAACATTTGTAGAAATTTCAATTTGATTGCTACTGATCTTTTTAATTTTAATTGTTGGTTTTGTTAAAGCTAAATCTTTCGGTTTTTCGAAGAAATAATTACTCGAATATTTTTCTCTATTTGATTCAAATTCAATTCGAAGAAAAGATTTTATTGAAGAAGTTCCTTTCAAAACCTCATTACTTAATTCCAATATTTTAGTAGAAGAATTTGATGAAATAATTACATCTTTATCGTTAGTCCAACGTTTATTTCCATTAAAATCGATTATAGAAAATTTTACTTTTCCTTTCAAATCTTTCAATAAGTCATTTATGATATAGATTTTGTACACATTTTCTTCTTTCTCAACCGAAATCAATACATTCTCGAAACTTCTTTTCACTTGATAATGTAACGCTTTCCAATTTCCTAATTTATCCAAAGACGCCCACGAAGTCACAGGCCAAACGTCATTCAATTGCCAATACAAACTTCCCATATTGTACGGTTTTGCGCGTCGATGCGCCTCAATCCCAATCTGAGTTCCGCGCGCTTGCAACAATTGAGAAACGTAGTTGTACTGCACAAAATCGGTCGGAATTGCATAATCGAGTTGCATATATTCGTTGATTGTTTCCCAACCTTTTGGATGTTTTTGATGCACTAAAATGGTTACAGAATTCTTACTCAATGTGTCTTTTTCAGAAAACATAGATTTTACGGTTTCTAACGTTGGCATTCCTTGAAAACCATATTCCGAAGCAAAACGTGGAACTTTTTTCTCATAGGTTTCAAACGGTTCCATTCCCCACCAAACACCCCAATAATGAGAATCTCCTTGCGTCAAACTTTCTTTTCTTCCCCAACCAATCGAAGGTGAAGACGGCCAATAACGGTTCTCTGACTTTGATAAAATAGAATCCAAAACATTGGGAATAATATGATGAAAAGTCGTTTGATAATCTTTCCAAATACTCAAAGAATCTTGTTTTGACCAGCCCATTTGTTTCTGATATCCCCAATTGTGCCACGCTTCATCAATTTCATTATTTCCACACCAAAGCGCGATAGAAGTATGATTTTTTAGTCGATTCACTTGATCGATTGTTTCTTGTTTTACATTGTTAAGAAAATCTTGATCACCAGGATAAAAAGCACAAGCGTACATAAAATCTTGCCAAACCAACAAACCTTTTTCGTCGCATAATTCATAAAAATAATCATCCTCATAAATTCCTCCGCCCCAAATGCGAATCATATTCATATTAGCTTCAACCGAACTATTTATCAGCTTTTCGTAATCATTTTTTGAAACTCGCGAAACAAAATTATCTTGCGGAATATAATTCGCACCTTTCATATACGTTGGAATTCCATTTACTTTAAAATAAAAGCTTGAACCAACATTATCTTTTTCTTGAACTAATTCTATAGTGCGTAAACCAAATTTCAAATGCTTAGAAACTTGCTCATTTCCTTGTCTAATTTTGAATTGATAGTCGTACAAATATTGTTCGCCCATTCCATTTGGCCACCATAATTTTGGATTTTGAATTGTTTCATCAATCGAAAAATAATTGATTCCTTTGGTTAATTTTTGAGTGATTTTTTTCTGATTAAAATTAATTTCTACAGTTGTATTTTGTTCCGATTGGATAATAAATTTAAACTTTACTTTCGCTTGATTTTTATCCAATTTGACAATTTCATAAGACAAGTCATTCAGTTTTAAATTATTCCAAGAAATAAGTTCAATTGGTTTATAAATCGCAACCGTTACCAATCTTGGTCCCCAATCCCAACCATACTGATATTGCGCTTTTCGAGTAAAAACACGCTCACCTTCTGGTATTTATATGGAAGAAGATTTGCTAATCGTTTTCCTTCATTAGGCGACGATTTGAATTGTATTTCGAGCAAATTATTTTTATCTTTCAGTAAATCTTTGACCGAAACTTCCCAAATTCGAAACATATTATTCGCATCCAGAATTAATTTTCCGTTCAGAAAAACTTTTGCATATGTATCCAATCCATTAAATTTTAACTGAATGTTTTGCGCTTTTCGTTCGGCTTCAGTCAAATCAAAAGAAGTTTTGTAGTTCCAATCTTCGTTTTCTACCCATTGCACTTTTGCATCATTAACGTCTTTGTAAGGATTTGGAATAATATTATTTAACATCAAATCGGTATGAACAGAACCAGGAATCTCAGCTTTCAGCCATTTTGAATCTCCTTTTTGTTGAAAAGTCCAATTCTCTAAATTCAAATTTCGAGTCGTTTGAGCAGAAAGTTGAATAAATGTAAAAAAAGTAATAACAAAAAATAGTAATCTCCTCATTTTGTGCTGATTTTCATAAGGATAAAATTAGGTTTAAAATTCATATAAACACAAAAGAGATTATTAAAAACAATTTCTTTTGTTGAATACATAATATAGGCTTCGTTAATTATGGGAATAACGAATATGCTAAACTTAGGTTGACTCGGCTATATTTGAATTTCAGAAAAAAGCAACTGATTATTCAATCGATTTGTACAATCAAGATCAAGCGGAAACTACAAAAAAATGGAAATGATTCTTCTATCAATTTAAAACAAGTTATGCGAGAAGAAAATTTAATGGATTATGATTTTGAAAGTGCTAAATTTAGAATTCAAGAATTACATTCAAACTTTTTCAAAACGCTAAACGAGCATTCTAAGCAAAAACTAACACCTCTTAATTTGAAATATTGTTCGTATATCTATCTTGGTTTAGACACCAAACAAATTGCAACTCTTCTTAATATTGAACCAAAAAGTGTACGAATAACAAAGTATCGTTTGAAACAAAAATTTGGTCTAGTAAAAGAAGATAAATTATATACTTTTTTTCATCGGATAATTGCCTAGATTTATTTTTTAGTAAAAAACACACTTCAACTCTCGTTAATTTATTAAAATATAATTCATAATATTTTTCAAAATACTTGCAGTCTGCACGGAAAAGATTATTTTTGCCTATTCGACAAATAGAATATGAAAAATATCCGTAATTTCTGTATTATCGCCCATATTGACCATGGTAAAAGTACCTTGGCCGATCGTTTATTGCAAGTAACAAACACGATTTCTGATCGTGAGTTACAAAATCAAACTTTAGACGATATGGATTTGGAACGCGAACGCGGAATCACAATTAAATCGCACGCCATCCAAATGGAATATGAAAAAGATGGTGAAAAATATATTTTAAATTTAATTGACACTCCTGGTCACGTGGATTTTTCTTACGAGGTTTCTCGTTCGATTGCCGCTTGTGAAGGAGCTTTGTTAATTGTAGATGCTGCACAAAGTATACAAGCACAAACCATTTCTAACCTTTATTTGGCTTTAGAAAATGATTTGGAAATCATTCCAGTTTTGAACAAAATCGATTTACCTTCTGCAAATCCAGAAGAAGTAACAGACGATATTGTTGATTTGATTGGTTGTGATCCCGAAGATGTTTTGCGTGTAAGTGGAAAAACAGGTGAAGGTGTGTTAGAATTGTTACACACAATTATCGAGAAAGTTCCTGCACCAGTTGGTGATCCAGATGCACCGTTACAAGCCTTGATTTTTGACTCTGTTTATAATCCTTTCCGAGGAATTGAAGCTTTTTACAAAGTGGTAAATGGAGAAATCAAAAAAGGAGATCAAGTAAAATTCATGGCTACCAACAAAAAATATGGTGCCGATGAAATTGGAACATTAAAACTGAATCAAGTTGAGAAGAAAGTCATTAAAACTGGAGATGTAGGTTATATTATTTCTGGAATTAAAGAAGCTTCTGAGGTAAAAGTTGGAGATACAATTACATTAGTTGAGAATCCTGCAAGCGAAGCTATTGATGGTTTCGAGGAAGTAAAACCAATGGTTTTCGCTGGTATTTATCCGGTTGACACAGAAGATTACGAAGATTTGCGTGCTTCTATCGAAAAGTTACGTTTGAATGATGCTTCATTAACTTTTGAAGCTGAATCTTCTGCTGCTTTAGGTTTCGGTTTCCGTTGTGGATTCTTAGGAATGTTACACTTAGAAATTATTCAGGAGCGTTTAGAACGTGAGTTCAACATGACGGTAATTACAACTGTTCCTAACGTTTCGTATGAAGCGTACTTGGAAAAAGATCCAGAAAAAATGATTCCGGTTCATAATCCATCTG
This sequence comes from Empedobacter sp. UBA5528, assembly GCF_002426075.1. Classification (NCBI taxonomy): domain Bacteria; kingdom Pseudomonadati; phylum Bacteroidota; class Flavobacteriia; order Flavobacteriales; family Weeksellaceae; genus Empedobacter; species Empedobacter sp. UBA5528. Next base: position 29,362 of record NZ_DINY01000001.1, read on the forward strand.
AATTACCAGATCCATCAGGATTAAATCGTGTTGAAGAACCATATATTCGAGCAGCAATCATTACAAAATCTGAATTCGTAGGTCCTGTAATGAGTTTATGTATTGAGAAACGTGGTGAATTACAATCTCAAAACTATTTAACTCAACATAGAGTAGAAATGATTTTCAATATGCCTTTGGCTGAAGTTGTTTTCGATTTTTATGATCGATTAAAATCTATTTCAAAAGGATATGCATCGTTTGATTATGCACCTTCTGGAATGAAAGCTTCAAAATTGGTAAAAGTTGACATCATGATTAACGGTGAAGTTGTAGATGCTTTATCTGCCTTAATTCACGTTGATAATGCCTACAATATTGGAAAGAAAATGTGTGAAAAATTACGCGAATTAATTCCTCGTCAACAGTTTGATATTCCAATTCAAGCCGCGATTGGTGCAAAAATTATTGCGCGTGAAACAATCAAAGCATTACGTAAAGACGTTACTGCAAAATGTTATGGTGGTGATATTTCTCGTAAACGTAAGTTATTAGAAAAACAAAAAGCTGGTAAGAAGAAAATGCGTCAAATTGGACGTGTAGAAGTTCCCCAATCTGCATTCTTAGCTGTTTTGAAATTGAATGATTAAAATTCTTTTTATATACCAAAAGCCGTTCTAATGAACGGCTTTTTTTGTAACAATTGGTAAAATATTTATACTAATAAATTAAGCATCAACATTATGAAAAATTTATTAAAATTAGAACAATTAGCAATTTTAATTGTAACGCTAATCATCTATTATAAACTTGATTATTCCTGGTTTTTGTTTGCAATTCTTTTTCTTGCTCCCGATATTTTTATGTTAGGTTATCTTTTTGGAAATAAGATTGGCGCAATATCTTATAATTTTATTCATAATTATTTTACGACAATTTCATTGATTCTCATTGGTTATTTTTTACACATTGAATGGTGTTTAATGATTGGATTAATTTTTTTCGCTCATATTGCGTTAGATCGTTTTTTAGGATTTGGTCTCAAAAAATATGATGGTTTCAAATCCACTCATTTAGATAATTTATAACATCACAACCTCATCTGTTGAACCTTTTTCTAAAATTTCTAAAATACTTCGCATCGTAATTTCTGAAATTTGTTCCAACGCTTCTTGTGTAAAAAAAGCTTGATGCGCAGTTACCAAAACATTTGGAAAACTCATCAATCGCTGAATCATGTCATCCTGAATAATTTCTGCTGATAAATCTTTGAAGAATAATTTTTCTTCTTGTTCATAAACATCAATTCCCAAATAACCAATTTTATGATTTTTTAAAGCTTCAATCGCTTCATGTGTATTGATTAATCCACCTCTACTCGTATTAATAATCGTTACGCCATCTTTCATCATCGCAATCGTTTCTTGATTAATCATGTAATGATTTTCTGGCGTCAGCGGACAATGCAACGAAATAATATCTGAAGTTTTAAACAACTTATCCAGCTCAACATATTCCACGCCATTATTCATCAATTCTTGATCTGGATACAAATCATAAGCAATAATCTTACATCCAAAACCTTTCGCAATATTGATAAAAGCCTTTCCTATTTTTCCTGTTCCAACAATTCCAATCGTCTTCTGAAAAAGATTAAAACCAAGTAAACCGTTCAATGCAAAATTTTGTTCACGAACACGATTATAAGCTTTATGTGTTTTTCGATTCAATGTTAACAACATCGCCATTGTATGTTCAGCAACAGCCTCGGGAGAATATGCAGGAACACGACAAATTTTAATTCCAAATTCTTTCGCAGCTTCCAAATCGACATTATTAAAACCAGCACATCTCAATGCAATAATTTTAACGCCTTTTTTTGCTAAAACTTCAATGACTTGTCGGTTCACTTTATCATTCACAAACACACAAACAGCATGCTCATCTTCAATCGCGTTTACGATATGCGGACCTAAATGTGTTTCATAAAAATTAAGTTCAAAACCGTAATTTTTATTTTCAGCCTCAAAAAAAGTTTTGTCATAAGGCTTAGACGAAAAGAAAGCTATTTTCATTGAATTATTTTTAACTAATTTATGTTTTTAATTAATTGTAATTTACTTTCTACTTGATTATTATAAAATTTTAAATCATTCAAAATTAATTCATCCTCTATTTTTGATATTTTATTAAAAGCTATAAGCTGATGAATAAAAATTTCTAACTTCGTGAAAATTCAAATTCACACATGAAAAATATACTTTTATCAACGATTACATTAGCTTCTTTTACAGCTTTTGGACAAAATATTTCGAATCAAGCTATTGATAAAGTCACAGAAAATGCAATGAAAGCATTTGATGTTCCTGGAATGTCTGTTGCGGTTATCAAAGACAGGACAATTGTGCATTCGAAAGGTTATGGCGTAAAATCTCTTAAAACGGGAGAAAAAGTTCAGTCGAATACAAATTTTGGCATTGCTTCTAACTCGAAAGCTTTTACAGCAGCTGCTTTGGCGATTTTGGTTGATGAAGGAAATATAAAGTGGGATGATAAAGTGATTACGCACATTCCTGAATTCAAGATGTACAACGATTATGTAACCAAAGAGTTTACAATTCGTGATTTATTAACGCATCGAAGTGGATTAGGTTTGGGTGCTGGAGATTTGATGGTTTGGCCTGATGGACATAATTTCACTCCAAAAGATATTATTTCTAATATTCAGTTTTTAAAACCAGTTTCAGATTTCCGTGTAAAATATGATTACGATAATTTATTATACATTATTGCAGGAGTTGTGATTGAAAGAGTTTCGGGGCAATCTTGGACAGATTTTGTAACAAAAAGATTGTTGGAACCAATTGGAATGACGAATACTGCAGCGAATTGGCATTTGCTAAAAGACAAGAAAAATGCAATTAATCCGCACGTTCCAATTGACGGAAAATTACAAGTGATTGATCGTTATACGAACACCATTTTTGATGCAGCTGCAGGAATTTATTCGAATGTAGATGATCTTGCAAAATGGTTGCAATTCAATTTAGATAAAGGAAAAGTGAATGGAAAACAAATTATTTCGGAAAAACAAATGAACGAAATGATTACACCACAAACTTTACAACCAAATCGTACTACTCCACCTTATAATTCATTATTCAAAGCGTATGGTTTGGGATGGCAATTGCAGGATATGAACGGAAAATTGGAAGTTTCGCATACTGGTGGATTGGAAGGAATTGTAACACAAACGATGTTTTATCCTCAAGAAAAATTAGGAATTGTGATTTTGACAAACCAACAATCGGGTGCAGCTTTCCGAGCAATCTCGAATACAATCAAAGATTTTTACTTAAAAAATCCATCTACAGATTGGGTAAAAACGTATGATGATATAATGAAGAAAAATGTGGAAGAAGCCGATGTTATTACCGATGAAGTTTGGAAAACAGTTGAAGCAAATCAAAAAAATAAAGCCATCAAATTTGATTCAAAAAGTGTAATCGGAACGTATAAGGACAATTGGTTTGGTGATGTTGTAATTTATGAAAAGAAAGGAAAAATCATTTTCGAATCGAAACGTTCACCTCAATTAACTGGTGAAATGCTTTTTTACAAAGACAATACGTTTGCAGTAAAATGGTACAATCGTTATTTCCATGCAGACGCTTTTGTTTATGCAGAAATAAAAGATGGAAAAATGACAGGTTTCAAAATGAAGGCCATTTCTCCGTTAACAGATTTTAGTTACGACTTCCAAGATTTAGATTTTACGAGAAAATAAATTTTAATAAATACTAATCAAATGCGAAGTTCGAAATTAGAACTTCGTTTTTTCTATTAAAAATGAAATTCAAAGGTTACGCATATGGACTAATTTCTTCCATATCTTATGGATTAATTCCATTATTTATCCTACCTATAAAACAGGCAAATTTTTCGATGGATACTACATTATTCTATCGATTCTTTTTTTCTGCATTGATTGTCGGAACATATTTATTCATCAAAAAACAATCATTCAAAATAGATGTGAAACAGATTCCATTTTTAATCATTTTAGGATTATTGTACGGAATCTCAGCGGATGCTTTATTTTTAGGTTATGATTATTTAACTCCTGGAATTGCCTCCACATTATTATTCGTTTATCCGTTGATTGTTGCCATCATAATGGCTGTTTTCTTCAAAGAAAGAATTACAATTTCAACTATTGTAGCCATTGTTTTTGTACTGGCTGGTGTAATTTTATTAAGTTTTAAAGAAGGAAAATTCGAGCTAAATCCAATCGGATTAGGAATTGTTTTTATTAGTGCTTTGGGTTACGGATTATATATTGTGACAGTCAACAAATCGAAAGTACGAGATATAAAAGGCTTTACATTAAGCTTTTATTCGTTTCTATTTACAACGATTTATTACGCAACAAAAATGATTATTCACAAAGAATCCTTCATTTTACCATCATTAGAATTAACCTTCAACTTTTTTACATTTGCGTTTGTTACGACAGTTGTTTCGAGCATCGCATTGATTTATGCGATTAAAAATATTGGTTCTACAGCCACTTCTATTCTTGGCGCATCAGAACCTGTGGTTGCCGTTGCTGTAAGTGTTATGATGTTTGGTGAAGATTTTTCGCTGAGTTTAGCTTTAGGAATTTTTATGATTATTCTAGGCGTAACTCTGAATGTAATTGGTGATGCATATCAACAAAAAAGATTGAAGTAATTGTAAATCCTATTTTTAACTTTGCAGCAATGAAACAGAAATTTAATCCTGAAGGTTGGAATCGTATAGAGCATTTTAATATGTTCTCGAAAATGGATAATCCGTATGTCGGAGTTGTTGCGGAGGTTGAATGTTCTAAAACGTACAAATTTGCCAAAGCAAATAAATTGTCTTTTTTCGCAGTCTATTTACATTGCTCGATGTTGGCAGAAAATAAGATTAATGAGTTTAAATATCGCATCGAAGATGATGAAATTTTTGTGTACGATCATTTAGATTGCGGAACAACAATTGGAAGAAAAGACGGAACTTTTGGTTTTGCATTGATGAATTTTACCGAAGATTTTGATGCATTTAACGCGCAACTTCAAGAGCAAATACAAAGTGTAGAAAACTCGGTTGGTTTGCATATCAAAAATGAAGAAATTACCATTGGCTTGGTTCGTCATTCTACATTTCCATGGTCGAGATTTACAGGTCTAACACAACCAAGTAACTTTGGAACGGGAGAATCTATTCCGCGAATTATTTTTGGAAAAGCGTATACGCAAAACGATAAAATGTATATGCCTGTTTCGGTTGAGGCGAATCATGGTTTTGTAGATGGTTTTCATTTGGCGAATTATCTGCAAGAATTTGAAAACGAATTAGGTAAATATTAGAAATAGTAAGAACGAATTTCGAGTTTCGAAATTCGTTTTTTTATTTTACATCATTAGGATGAATAAATGGTTCTGGTTCTAGAATTTCCTCATATTGAATAGGAAAATATTTTTTATCTTCTTCTAAAACAAAATCATCCGTATAATTATAAAAATGCTCCAACTCTCTTAATTGATACTTTCCTTCTTCATCTTTATGAAATCGAAAAGCGTAACCTTTTATTTCACAACAGAATGTTATTTTTTCTTTATCTAAAGGGATATAATTTAAATTTGAGATATCGATATATTCATCTAATACTTCATTTTTATCTAAAAGAATAGTATAATCTGTATTTTGAATAGTAATTGGTAATGTATAATAATTCCCTATTGAACAGTCTTGTCCAGTCGAAGAAATATATAAATAAAATTTTTCTTTTGCGAAAAAGAGAGAGATTGTTCTAATTGGTATATGATTACTTTTTGTAATATCAATAGCTTGTTCAATAACTTCATTTACATTCTCATCTTTAAAAACTGAATCTGCTTTTATTTCATTCTTCTTTTCCCAACCTTTAGCAGATTGACTGCTCGGTTGCTCACATTGAACAAAAAGAATGAATAAGAGTAAAAAATATAAATTCTTCATATAAGTGTTTTGATTAAAGATAATCAATTCACTGCAACTTTTTTATTTAGTTTTTTTGACCAAGAAAAAATATAAATCGTTCCGATAATTGAAGGCACAATCCAAAAATAAATATTATCTCCAAATCCAGCGCCTGCAACCAAAAACGCTGTTACTGAAGCGATATAAGCACCAACCATTTTTCCAACATGATTCATTGTCCATTTTTTATAATTCTCTGTATTCTTGTAAAAAACAAAATCTCGATAACACATAAACCCTCCTAAAAACCCAAAAATTAAATACAATAATCCAATTGCATTGCTTGTGAAAAGTGGAAGTAATCCAAAAACAATCATCACAATAGATGTGATAAACATTGCTCCAGAAATGATTTTATCCAAATTATTAGAATAGTTTTTGCGCTTATAATTTAGAATTCTATTTCCGATCAAAATCATATAAATCGTGAAAATACCAATCATTAAAAGAAAAGAATTGTGGTGATTTGGAAAAGCACAAATAATCAACGAAAGAACAGAACTGACTAACATACCAATCGAAAATATTTTTCCCACTTTTTTGTGTGTCGAATTTCCTTTTTTTATAATCATAACAGCTGTTCCAGCAACCAAGCCAATTCCTCCAAAAAATGCGTGAATGTAAATAATGATGTTGACTAAATTTTCCATAATGTGTTTATTTATTATGGAATAAAATTAAGTGAAGTCGTTTTTAATTTTAAAAATAGTTGACCGAATTGTCGAATTTTAAGGATGAATTGTATTACTCTTTTGTTTTCACTGTTTCTATAGCATCATTCATCAAATCGAACTCGTAACCTTTGTACGCTAAATATGCTTTTACTTTGTTTATTTTCTTGAAAGATTCTCGCTCAGAAGCTAATAAATTGAACTTTTTTTGTGTTAAATGCAATAAATTATTCCAATATTTATCCAAATCAATTTCTTCTTTAAATGCTTTTTCAATTAATTTTTGATCAATTTGACGCATTTTTAATTCTTGACGAAGACGATTTCTTCCCCACATTTTTTGATTGACTTTTCCTCGAACAAAATTATGAACAAATCGTTCTTCATTCAGGAATCCGTAATGAATTAGCTTAAAAATAATCTCATCTTTCGCTTCTGGAATCAAATCAAAATCACGAAGTTTTTTCTCTACTTCCCAATGACAACGATCTTGATAAAGACAATATTTTGCCATTTTATCTTTGATTTCATCAATCGTATAAATCTTTTTTGGGTTGTCTTTAGAGAAATTCATGCAACAAAGTTAAGATTTTAATAAGAAAATTGTTTGATTAACTTGATGAGGATCCTGAAAAAAGTTCAGGATTAATCAACAAAAAAACTGAATCATTTCTGATTCAGTTTTTTATTATTTGTTTAAATAGTTGAAGGAAAAATATGAACTTCTCAATTCTAATTTCTCACATCTCAATACTATTTTTATTAAGCTTTTTGTAATTCCGCGATATATGCTGTTGGATCCTCAGCATTGAAAACTGCCGAACCAGCAACTAAAGCATCTGCACCAGCTTCTACCAATTTTGATGCATTTTGTACTCCAACTCCTCCATCAATTTCGATGATCACATTTGCATTAGCTTCTGTAATCATTTTTTTCAATTTAGAAACTTTGTTGTAAGTATTTTCAATGAATTTTTGACCTCCAAAACCTGGATTAACACTCATAATTAACACCAAATCTAAATCATTAATCACATCTTCTAAAACAGATACTGGTGTATGCGGATTAAGCGCCACTCCTGCTTTCATTCCTTCTGCTTTTATAGCTTGAATTGTACGATGTAAATGTGTACACGCTTCGTAATGAACAGTCAAAATATCTGCGCCAACTTGTTTGAAAGTTGAAATATAACGATCTGGATCAACAATCATTAAATGCACATCCAAAACTTTGTCTGTTAACGAATTTATTTTCTCGATAATTGGCATTCCGTAAGAGATATTCGGAACAAAAACGCCGTCCATTACATCTAAATGAAACCATTCGGCTTGAGAATTATTAACCATTTCGATGTCTTTTGCTAAATTCCCAAAATCGGCTGCTAAAATTGATGGTGCTACTATTGGCATAATCTTATTTGTTGTTTGTTTGTATTTTGTGGTGCAAAGGTAATGAAATAAAAAAATCGTTGAAAACTCAACGATTTATATTTTTTAGAAATTATAACCAAATTTGAAACCTAATTCAGGTAAGAAGTCGATGTATGTTTCTTTATCTGAATATATCCAATCAGAACCATTAATAGAATATTTAAAAGGATAATAAGTATCTATAAAAATTCCTGCTCCAAAATTGAATTCATAAAAAAATTTTTTAGCAAAATTTCTTTTAATTCCATAATTCACCACAAGTTTTGCAAAATCATCATCTTTTCCCATCCCTTGGTATGTTGATAACCAATCTGTATAATAGTCAAATTTCAATCCTATAAAATTTGCAGAATTATTTAAAGTAGATTTTCCTTTTGAACTTCTTCGATCAAAATTATAGTAATAACGACCTTCTAATCCTAACTTTACTGTGAAATCCATATCCAAACCATCATCTGAACCTGTAAAATTAATTGTAGAATAATTTAAATTACCAAGAATTGTAATTTTATCTGTTATGGCTTTCTCATAATTTGCTCCAACTCCCAAAACATTAATATGTGCTGAAATCAAATCTGTTGCTTTTTCTTGAGCAAAAAGAGAAGATGATAATAAGAAAGTAAATATTAGTCTTTTCATTTTCAGTGTTAATTAATTCAATACGAATATAACTGAAAAAATGATTCAGTAAAATTATTTTTAATCCAAGAAAACTCGATTATCAATAAAGTTATAAGGTTCTTCGTCTTTCAATTCTTCGTTGATGATAAAATGAATCGAATCTTTTGACATAAAAATATAAGTATAAATATCTGCCATCTCATCAGAATCTCTAAACTCGTAATATTCATCACCAATCGTGCACCAAACACCTTCGTCTTCAGAAAAAGTTACACGATCATCACTATAAATCGTTTTAAAGTTAACCGTCATTGTGCCGTCAGCTTTTCTATTGACCATCCAACTATTTGTTTCTCCTTTAAAAAATTTCCCATGATCAGTTCCAGACCAAATTCCAACGAATCTGTCATCTACATCCATAGATTTTATATATTCTTTCATTTGGTTTTGATCAGCTTTGTTCATCATGATTTTCTATATTAAAATTAGCTTAAAAGTAGCCAATCTATACTTCTTCTCATCTCAAAAAGACTTAATTTGCAGCTTGGGATAAAAACAACAAATTTATGGAAAATAATATGCTTAATCAACATCCAGCAGATATTGCCGAACAATTAACTGCACTGAACGTAAAAGAAAGAAACATCGCTTTTTATTCGCTTTCGAATGATGATAAAGTTGAAGTATTCTCCTATTTTGAACCCGATATTCAGTACGAAATTGTAAAAAGTTTGACGGACGAAGATTTAGCTGAAGTTTTGAACAATCTTGATCCTGATGACCGAACAGAACTATTTGAAAATTTCCCAGATCAATTAATCAAACATTCCATTAATCTTTTAAATCCTGAAGAACGCGCTACAGCACTAAATTTGATTGGATACAAAGAAGATTCGATTGCGCGTTTGATGACGCCAAATTATATTCAGGTAAAAGAACATTATACTGTAAAACAAGTTTTGGCGCACATCAAAAAATATGGAAAAAAAGCGGAAACGTTGACGTATATTTTTATTGTTGATGGAAAAAATAGATTGATTGATGATTTAAAAATTGGCGAAATTCTTTTGGCTGATGAAGATACGAAAGTAGAAGATTTGATCGATCATAATTTTGTTTCAATCAAGACGACGACTCCTTTAGAAGATGCGTTAGAAGTTTTTGATAAATACGATCGTTCTGCGATCCCAATTGTGACAGAGAATGATGTTTTGGTCGGAATTGTAACCTTCGACGACATCTTGGATCGAATGAAAATGCGTGATACAGAAGATATTCAGAAATTCGGAGGGATGGAAGAATTGGATGTTTCGTATACTAAAACACCTATTGCGGAATTAATTAAAAAGCGCGCAGGTTGGCTGGTTATCTTATTTATTGGCGAAATGTTTACTGCTTCTGCTATGAGTTATTATGACCAAGAAATCGAAAAAGCGGTTGTACTCGCTTTATTTGTTCCATTGATTATTTCGAGTGGCGGAAATTCTGGTTCTCAAGCGGCTTCGCTGATTATTCGTGCGATGGCTTTGGGCGAATTGAAACTAAAAGATTGGTGGTATGTAATGAAGAAAGAGTTTGCTTCAGGATTAATCTTAGGTGCAATTCTTGGATTTGTTGGTTTTATCAGAATCTTAATTTGGCAAAAAACTGGAATTTATAGTTATGGAGAATATTGGTTGTATGTAGCTTTAACAGTCGCTTTATCTTTAATCATTATTGTTTTATGGGGAACACTTTCTGGATCTTTAGTTCCATTTATTTTGAGAAAAATTGGATTTGATCCCGCAACAGCATCCTCGCCTTTTGTCGCAACTTTGGTTGACGTTTCAGGATTGATTATCTACTTTACAATTGCTGCATTCTTACTAAGCGGAAAATTATTATAAAAAAAATCCAACCAATTGGCTGGATTTTTTTATTTTTATTATCGTCCGATATATGTTTTCAAAATCTTAGATCTCGAAGTATGTTTTAAACGGCGAATTGCTTTTTCTTTAATTTGACGAACACGTTCTCTTGTTAAATCAAACGTTTCTCCAATTTCTTCTAACGTCATTGGATGTTGACCGTTTAATCCGAAGTATAAACGAATTAAATCAGCTTCACGAGGCGTTAATGTTTGTAATGCACGTTCAATCTCTACACGTAATGACTCAATCATCAATTGTACATCTGGAGATGGAGATTCACCAATGTTTAATACATCGTATAAGTTAGAATCTTCTCCTTCTACTAATGGTGCATCCATTGAGACGTGACGACCAGAGTTTTTCATCGACTCTTTTACATCACCTTCAGACATATCCAAAACTTCAGAAATTTCTTCTGCAGATGGAGCACGTTCATGTTCTTGCTCTAATAAAGCATAGGCTTTATTAATTTTATTGATCGATCCAATTTTATTTAATGGTAAACGTACAATACGAGATTGCTCTGCTAATGCTTGTAAGATAGATTGACGAATCCACCAAACGGCATACGAGATAAATTTGAAACCACGTGTTTCGTCAAAACGTTGCGCTGCTTTAATCAAACCTAAATTTCCTTCATTAATTAAATCTGGTAAACTTAAACCTTGATTTTGGTATTGTTTCGCAACAGAAACCACGAAACGTAAGTTTGCTTTTGTTAATTTTTCTAAGGCAACACGATCTCCTGCTTTGATACGTTGTGCTAACTCTACTTCCTCCTCCGCTGTAATCAAATCTACTTTACCAATCTCTTGTAAGTATTTATCCAACGACGCAGTTTCACGATTTGTTACCTGCTTTGTAATTTTAAGCTGTCTCATTTAACTAAAACCCTCCTATTATTAATGATTATTATCGATTTCTTGGGTGGTTTATTAACACCACTATATATGTATACGCAGATAACTGAAAAAGGTTACAAAATATTGTAAATTATTTCATAATTAATGTCTTAAAACTTCGTAAATCATTTGTGCAGAGAGTTTCGCTGTTGAGTTATCAACATCAAAAAGCGAATTATACTCGACCAAATCAAAGATTTTAACTTTATTCGAATTCATTAAAACTTTCAAAATATATTTTACTTGAAAAGGCGTTAAACCATTAATTGTCGTTGCACTTACACCTGGTGCATACGCTGCATCAAAAACATCCATATCCAATGATACATAAAGTGCATCATATTGTTGAATGATAATTTTAAGGTCTTCTAAAATTTTATTCAGATGTAAGTGTACTTCATCGGCCATGATAAACTTAACACCTAAGTTTTCTGCTCGATGAAATAATGCTTTTGTATTTCCCAATTCTTGAATACCAATTGGAATATAATTAAAATTCATTTCGTTTTGTTCGCAATACTTTGCCATTTCATAAAATGGTGTGCCAGAAGTAGATTGCGGATTTGGCGTTCTCAAATCAAAATGCGCATCAAGATTGATAATTCCAATATTTTTGTATGATTGTGCTAAAGCTAAAAAATCGCCCAAAGCTGTTTCGTGTCCACCGCCAATCACTATCGGAAAATGATTTTGTTTGATGATTTTATGAACTTGATTAACCTGTTCTTCTCTCGCAGTTTCTAAATCTTTGTCGTCGCAAACAATATTTCCAGTATCAAAAATAAAATCTGTTTCAGAAAAATGCAAAGGCAAATTGGCTAATGCTTTTCGAATGAAATCTGGTGAATTCTTTGCGCCAATTCGTCCTTTATTTCGTTCAACTCCTTCTTCTGAACAAAAACCAAGAATTACTTTTGGTTGAATGGATGCTGATTCAAATTGATCATAATCGTTGATTACTTGATGAACTCTTAAGCCTAACTCTCCGTCTTCAGAATCAATTCTTCCTGTCCAAATTTCTTGATTAAATGGTGTTTTTTGCATGATTAATAAAATTTAGGTAACGATAAATTAAACTTAACTGTCACAATACGAATTGCAGCAATAATAGCTCCTGAAACAATGAAATTAATATTTCGATCCAGCCCAAAATCATCAAAAATTAGATAAGCTACCCCACCTACAATACACGCTGTTGCATAAATTTCTTGTACAAAAATAAACGGCGTTCTATTCATCAAAACATCACGCAACATTCCGCCCATCACAGCCGTCATCATTCCCATCATCACAGAAATAAAATTGTTTGCGCCCAAAGAATGTGCTTTTTCTAAACCAACTATCGTAAACAAAGCAATTCCTAAAGTATCAAAAAGCATTAAAGTAATTCGTAAACGTGAAAAATACTTAAAAAATATTCCTGCTAATAAAATTCCTGCAAAAACGGCATAAATCACATTCATATCGCTAATCCAAACCAACGGATAACTATTCAAAAATAAATCGCGCAAGGTTCCTCCTCCAACAGCCGTTATAAAAGCAAAACAAGCGATTCCAAACCAATCGTGTTTTCGTCTTTCATCACCAGCTAAAGCACCTGAAATAGCAAACACAACCGTCCCAAATAATTCAAAAATGTATTGAATTTCCATCTATAAAAAATTAGTTCGCTAAGATACGAATCTATAAATTAATGACTTTTAAACTTTGGTAATGATAAGTTGTATTTTATTGCAGTCAAACGAACTGCGACAATTACAGCTCCCGAAAAAAAGAAATTGATGTTACGATCAAGTCCCAATTTCCATAAAATCATATAAATAACTGCGCCACAAAGACATGCAAACGCATAAATTTCTTTCTTGAAGATAATAGGAACTTCGTTCAACATCATATCGCGAATAATGGATCCAAAAACCGCCGTAAACATTCCCATTACAGGTGCAATTACAGGATGAATTCCAAGATTTAGAGCTTTTTCTAAACCAACAATCGTAAATAAAGCAATTCCTAACGTATCAAAAAGCATAAATGTTTTACGAAGTTTCAACAGAGGCTCATAGAAAATTGCCGCTAAAATAACACCAATCCCTACTGCATAAATAAGATTAACATCCTTTATCCACATAATTTCAACGGAAAGTAAAATATCACGAATTGTACCACCTCCAATTGAAGTTAGGAAAGCAATAAAGGTTACACCAAACCAATCGTTACCAGATTTTTCATCTGCTGCTAAAGCGCCCGAAATTCCAAAAAAAAGTGTACCAAATAATTCGAAAAAATATTGAATCTCCATTTCTATTGTATTAAATCATATTGTGTTGTGCTCTGTCAAAAATAAACACTTTTCTTTTTTAACGATGTTTAAATATACAATCGAAAATAAAAAAAGACCAACACATTTGTTAGTCTTTTTGTTAATATTAATAATAATTTGTTTTTTCTAATTGCTTTTCATCAATTGGATCTTCATCCAAATAGCGTTCTAAACTATCATCCAATTCTTTCATCCAAGGTGTGTGATGTTTTTCTGCTTTCGTTTCGTCCATAACAGAGGTATAGGTTTTATCTCGATAAGTTAAAATATTTTCTTCTTTATCTTTTAACCAAGATTTGAACATATTAGCAACTTTATCCAAATCGAACATAGGATAATCAGTTAAATGAATTAAATCCTTCAAATAATCAGTTTGAAAATCAACATGATCATCAGCAGAAATCGATTGTTTTTCATAATCAATCCATTTCTGAATATCTTTTTGAATATCTTCTTTTGAAGGTAAATTAATTCGTCCCAAAATATAATCACGTGCAAACCATGCTTGCGCATCAAACATATTAAATGTGTAATATTGATCCTGCATTCCCAAAAATAACAATTGAGCATTTACATCTGATATTACACCTTTATACATTCCTTCTGGATACAAACAATTTTTGGTTTTTAAACGCAAATTATCTGGTAAAAACGGAAATTTGTGTTGATAACCTGTACACATAATTACTGCATCAAACTCTTTTGATGTTCCGTCTTTGAAAAATGCTTTCTTATCTTCAAAATGTGTCACCAAAGGCAATTCTTCTATTCCATTTGGCCATTTACAATCAATTGGATTTGTACGATAAGAAATTGTGACCGATTTAGTTCCGTGTTTATAACATTGTACCGCAATATCTTCTGCCGAATAACTACTACCGATCAATAAAATTTCTTTACCTCTAAATGGATCAGCTCCACGAAAATCATGCGCATGCATTACATTTCCTGTATAATTCTCGATCCCTTTAAAATAAGGCATATTTGGTGTAGAAAAATGTCCAGTTCCGACAATTAAATAATCGAAATATTCTTCGAAAGTTTGATTTTTCTTTAAATCATCAAAAACAACGCGAAATTGTTTTTTATCCTCTACATAATCTACCCACCTTGCAACGGTATTAAACTGAATGTACTTTCGCGCATTACTTTGTTTAATTCTTCCTTCTATATAATCGAATAATACTTCTCTAGGTGGATAAGAAGATATTGTTTGACCAAAGTGTTCAGAAAATGTATAATCTGCAAATTCTAAACATTCTTTTGGTCCATTCGACCATAAATATTTATACATACTGCCATGCAATGGCTCTCCGTATTTACCTACTCCTGTACGCCAAGTGTAGTTCCACATTCCTCCCCAGTTGTCTTGCTTCTCAAAACATTTAATTTCTGGAATTTTGTTACCTTTTTTCTCTTCTGACTCAAATGCTCTTAACATTGCCAAACCACTTGGTCCAGCCCCGATAATGCCTACTTTTAAACTCATGAATTGTTTTTAATTAAACTTATATGAACTACTCAACTATCTCTCAATAGTAATTGATTTTTATGCCTGAAACGACCTGATATAGAAAAAAACATCTATAAAAATTGTGTAAAACAGAATAGAATGTGTAATCTAATGATTACAACATATAAAGAGATAGAAAACCTCTTGCTGAATAAATAAAATTTTATTCAAAATTAAATTATTCTTCAATGTACTAAAATTATAGCAGATGGACAAATATTAATGAAACATAATAATAAGCTTAATTATTATGGCGTTCCCTTCGGTCGGGCTATCCGTTGCAATCTTTTGTAGAATAAAATTGGAAGTGATTACAGGAAAATCCAATTTCTACAAAAGATTTCCACTACTATCCCTAACGCTGGTTTTAAGTTCTGAGTTAGTTGTAAAAAAGAAGCTTCCTTTTTATAAAGAAGAAGCTTCTCGTTGACTAATTAGAAGCTTCTTGTTGGATGAAAGGAAGCTTCTTGTTTTATAAAACATAGTTTTTAGTTAGCGTAAAGCTTACAGCCTTCACCTAAAGCGAAATCCATAAACACAAAAAAGCCTCAAGTTGTTCAC
>NZ_DINY01000039.1:0-32929 GCF_002426075.1 Empedobacter sp. UBA5528
TTGACGAGAAAAGCTCTTTTTATAGCACAAAATTATAACGAGATAGATTTCTCGACAAGCTCGAAAGGACAGGAAAATTAAACTTGTTAATTACTCAAGAATACCTTTTAAACTCATAAAATGATTAGACGTTTTGCTTTTCTTTTGTTCAAGAAAAGCAAAATGGATACTTTTGAAGGAACTATTCGGGAGGAATTGTCTCAAAGCGAAAATGGTTTATTCAAAAAAATAAATAAATTTTTAATTTTGTTTAACATGTAAAATAGATTTACATTCATACTATATATAATATGCGCGATGATTTCGAAAGAAAAAGAATATTTTGAGATAATAAATAAGATTTACCTAAAAGTAATTGAAGAAGAGAATTTAGGTGAAACAGCTAACTATATACCAGAATTATCTAAAATAGACGGCAAGAAATTTGGAGTTTCTTTATTGTTTACGGATCAACTTCAATTTGGATTTGGTGATTGTGAAGAAAAATTCTCGATTCAAAGTATTTCAAAAGTGTTGCTTTTGGCTTTAGTTTATAGAGAAATTGGCGAGAAAATTTGGGAAAGAGTTGATGTAGAACCTTCGGGAACTCCTTTTAATTCATTGTTGCAATTAGAAACTGACAAAGGAATTCCTAGAAATCCATTTATTAATTCAGGTGCTTTAGTGGTTTGCGACATCTTAATTGATATTTGTGATGATCCGAAAGCATATTTTTTGGATTTTATTAAAAAGGTTTCTGGTAATTATTCTATTCAATATTCTGATAAAATTGCAAAAAGTGAATTTTCTACCGCTTATCGTAATGCAGCTTTGACAAATTTTATCAAATCATTGGGCAACATTCATAATTCTCCTGACGAAGTTCTAGATTTGTATGTTTATATCTGCTCGATTGAAATGTCGTGTATGGAATTGAGTAAAACTTTTTCTTTTTTGGCCAATAAAGGAAAAAACTTGTTTGATGATTATCAAGTTTTCAACATTAGTCAAACAAAAAGAATCAACGCTATTATGCAAACTTGCGGTTTCTATGATGAATCTGGCGAATTTGCTTTTCGAGTTGGATTACCAGGAAAAAGTGGTGTTGGCGGAGGAATTGTTGCAATTATGCCCAAATATTACATTGTTTCAGTTTGGAGCCCTAAATTAAACTTAAAAGGAAACTCCTATCGAGGAATGAAATTTTTGGAAGAATTTACAACCGCAACAGAGGATTCTATTTTTTAGAATTAATAATCTCCATCACTTTATTCACCGTTTCTTCTAAATTCATGTTCGAATTATCGACTTCTATTGCGTCATCAGCTTTACGAAGTGGAGAATATGCGCGATGAGAATCGATATAATCTCTTTCGTTCACATTTTTCAACACTTCATCCAAAGGAATATTTTTCCCTTGTTGTTGATATTCTAAAAAGCGACGTTGCGCACGAACCTCTGGTGAAGCTGTGACAAAAATTTTGATATCTGCATTAGGAAAAACTGTTGTCCCAATATCGCGACCATCCATTACAATACCACCTTTTTTTCCCATTTGCTGTTGAAGTGCAACACAATAATCGCGAACAGTAGGAATTTCAGAAATTGGACTAACCATTTTAGAAACTTCCATCGTTCGAATATCAACTTCTACATTTTCACCATTCAAGAAGGTAAGATTCTTTTGAGTTGTAAGATCTTGTTGAAATTCTATCTTGATATCAGATAAATTGGTTATTAATGCTTGCTCATCAATTTTATTATCGACAATATACTGATGTTTAAACGCATACAAAGTCACAGCGCGATACATTGCACCACTATCAATATGTGTATAACCAAGATTTTTTGCAATAATTTTTGACATCGAACTTTTTCCTGTAGAAGAATATCCATCGATTGCAATAATTAAATTTTCTTTCATCTATATAGAATTGAAGACAAAGATAAGATTTTATAGTTGTTTGAAAAGTTTTTATAGCCAAGGATTACTTCTCCAATAATCTCGACCTTGAATAATTCGGTCTAAATTGAGAATCAAACCAAAGTGATTAGAACCTCCAGACTTGTGGTAATTCGCATGACTAAACTCGAATCGAAAAGCATTTATACGGATTCCAAAACCATACGTTAAACCAGATAAAGAGCGAATTCCTTCGGCTGCTAATTCATTTCCACGTTTGAAATTATAACCTAAACGCATATTAAAATCTGATTCTGGAAATAATTCTGCTCCAACCGAAAGGTGATCAATCATTTTTCTTCCAGCAGAAACTTCTTGTCCGTTTTTATTATAAGGTTGGGAAATATCAAACTTCTGTAAATCGTGCAAAGAAAACGTAAATTCTAACGGAACATGTTCTAATCGATGAGAAATTCCCAAATTAACTTGCGTTGGCATGTCTTCTTTTTTGCCATTATACGTTTGAATTTGTTGACCGATATTGCGCACAACCAACGAAACATTGATATTTTTATCGAAATCGTGGTACGAAAGACCTATATCTCCAGCAATTGCCGAGGATTTATATGATTCTATTGTAGAATTAATGTATTTTAAATTTGCTCCTACTGTCCAATAATCGCCCAAAACACGTGCATAACCAACTGTAATTGCGGCATCATTTGCTTTGAAATTCCCTGTCACATTTCCATTTTCGTCAGTTCCAATTAATTTTCCGTAATCAACATATTGACCATGAACAGAAATAAAGTTTTCTTTATCGGTTTCATAAACCGTCGAAAATGTTCCAAAATCTACATCCGCAATATAATTGACGTAATTGATTCCGAATTGACCATGCATTTCTCGATTCATCAAGGCTGGATTCCATAAAGCAGAATTGGGATCAGCATCCCAAGAAGTTGCTGCATTTCCTCCCAAAGCCGCTTGACGTGGAGAAGTTGTAATGTTCAAAAACTCGTAAACACGCGTTCCATCTTGCGCAAAAATCGAAGTCGATAGCGCGATAAACAATAATGTACTTAGCTTTTTAAACATTTAGCAAAAATAAAGATTTTGTAGAATAACGAAAACAGAATGATTTTGGTATGTATGAAACAAAATTTTAGGCTTTCTGAAAAAAAGCTTAACTTCAATTTACCTAAAAAACACTTTATGGAATTTTTAATTGCCATTATTATATTCGTATTGATTGTGATTTTGTTTAATAAAGTTTCGCAACTAAAAAAACAACTTGATTATCAAGAAACTAAGCTAAAATATTTGCAAGAGCAATTGGATGCGAAAGAAATTAAAACTGAATCAAAACCAATTGTTGAGCAACCAAAAATAGTTGAAGAGAAAAAAATTGAACCTCAACCAGAAGTTGTTTCCTATCATAAAGTTGAAATGCCAAAAGGTATTTTTGACAAAATTCCACCAAAACAAACAACTGAAATCAGTTTTGATAAAAATCTCAACAGCGCAATTGCATTTATCAAAGACAATTTCTTGACGATTTTCGGAATTGTAACCTTAGTTCTAGGAATTGCTTACTTCGTAAAATATGCAATTGATCAAAATTGGATTAACGAAACTTTTCGCGTGATGATTGGAATTGGAGTTGGTTTAGGAATTATTGGAATTGCTCATTTTATTCGGAAAAATTTTGAAATCTTTTCTTCCATTTTAATTGGTGGCGGATTAACCGTTTTATATTTCACCTTAACCATTGCCTTCCGAGAATATCATTTACTTTCTCAAAATACCACTTTTGGGTTATTAACAATTGTGACTATTTTTTCTATCGTGATGGCAATGTTATATAATCGACAAGTTTTAGCCATTTTTTCGATTATTGGTGGTTTTATCGCTCCATTGATGATTAGTACAGGCGAAAGCAATTTTGTATTTCTGTTTGGTTATTTAACGATTCTAAACTTGAGTATGCTGTACATGGCTTGGCGAAAAGATTGGCAAGTTATTTCGTTTATCGCATTTGGCTTTACCTTTATATATAGTATCGCATGGATCGACAATTCTAAAATCTCAACGCAATATCTTTTCTTTGGCTTGCTTTACGTTATTTTCACTATTACAAGTTTAATTAACTACGTCAAAAAAGGAGAATTTTCGGTTTGGAATTGCCTTTTACTAATTTTCAATACCATTTTATCAACCGTTTTAATTTCTTCAGTTTATTATTTTATTGTTGGAAATAACAATGGTTTAATAGCTTTCTTATTTGGATTGATAACCGCTTTCGGTGCATTATACATCTACAAAACACCTAAAAATAATTTATTACAAAATACCTTAATCGGTTTGAGCATTGCGCTTATCACAACTGCGGTTGCCTTACAATTTAAAGCAAATGTCGTTTCGATTTGTTTCGCGATTGAATCAACCTTGTTACTGTTTTTTTGGAAAAAAAGTAAAGAAAACATTTTCAAAATCTTTTTCATTGCGATGTTTCCATTTTTATTGATTGCTTTATGCGCTAGTTGGTTTGATTATATCGATACTAAAAAACATTTAGCCGTAATTTTTAACCATGTTTTTATCACAAGTTTTATTGCATTGATTTGTTCTATTGCAAATATATATTTGATGAAAGATTTCAAAACCGAAGAACAATTTTTAGGTTTTAAGCTCAATCATTCCAAATTTATCTTCATATCAACATCACTTTTATTGATGTACACAGGAATTTTGTTCGAATTAATTTATCAGATCGAACCTTATTTCAACTTTATGATGATTGTAAGTTATGTATTGATTTATACATTATTCTTTATTGCTTTTATTTTAACGCTACGCGAAAAACTAAATTTAGGAAATACCTTGCAATTTGTTTTACAAATTTCTGCGGCTTTTTGCATTCTATTTTTACCAATGTTTGCCGAAATTCCATTATTACCAAACAAAACAAATTATAACATCGGTAGTTATTTTCTTTATTTGAGTTATCTCATTCCAACCGCTTATATTATTTATTTAGTTGTGAAAAGTAGCGATTTCCAAAGCTCCAAAGCAAAACAAATCATCAGCATGCTTGTCTTGGTTTATGTGATTAGTTTCGAGAAATACAATGGTTTTATGTTGATAACACTTGACGAAAGCTCTTCTAATTTCTCGCATCAAGCCGATATTTTCCGAATGATATTATTACCAATTATTTGGGCAGTTTTAGGATTTGTATTGATTTATTTCGGATTAAGAAAACAATTGAAAGGTTTTCCTATTGTTGGAATTATATTATTTGGATTGATTATTCTAAAATTATATTTCGTAGATGTTTGGGAAATGAGCAATATTTTCAGAATAATATCTTTTATTGTTTTAGGAATTTTAATCTTATTAACTTCTTTTATGTATCAAAAACTAAAAAATTTGATGGTTAATTTGATGGAAAAACCGAGCGAAAACAAAGAAGCTGAACAATAATGTTCAACTTCTTTGTTAATTATTTCTTCTCAATGCTTCAGCAATGACACGCATATCATCCGAAGAAGGTAACTCGAAAATTTCTAAATGGAAATATGGAACAACCGCAATAATATGATCGAAAATATCAGCCATAATCACTTCATATTCGTTCCAAACCGTTGTATTTGTAAACATAAATAACTCAATTGGCAAACCGTGTTCGGTTGGTTGAAGTTGCCGAACCTCGAACATCAAATCTGTTCTAATTTTTGGACTATTATAGGTATATGTCTTGATATATTGTCGAAAAAGACCAATATTTGTCATTCGTCTTCCATTCGCCAAAATCGTTGGATCAACTTTATTCGATACATTATATTGATTGATTTCATTCGTTCTATCCACAATAAAATCGTGTAACATGCGGATTTTTTTTAATTCTTCAATTTCTTCTTCTGTCAAAAATCGAATCGAATTCATTTTAATATTTATCGAACGTTTAATGCGGCGTCCACCAGCATTTTGCATACCGCGATAATTACGAAACGAATCTGAAACCAAGGCATACGTCGGAATTGTTGTAATTGTTTTATCAAAATTCTGAACTTTTACCGTTCCTAAATTAATCTCGGTAACATTTCCGTCTGCGCCATATTTTGTCATTTCAATCCAATCTCCAACGCGCACCATATCATTCATCGAAACCTGAATACTCGCCACAAAACCTAATATTGAATCTTTAAAAACCAACATCAAAACCGCCGAAGCCGCTCCCAAAGAAACCAAAAATGTAATAGGCGATTTTCCTGTCGCAATCGAAAAAATTAGAATTCCGCAAACAAAGAAAACTAAAATATTCATCACTTGCAGATAACTATCAATTGGTTTATCCGAAAAAGATTTATTACCTCGAAGAAAATCCCTGAACGTTTTAAAAATTGCATTAAACAACAATCCAACAGCAATTACCAATGCAATATCTGTAATTTGCATCGCAATTTTGATCCAATTAGGAAATCCTTTGAAGATAAGTGGGATCGCTTCTTTGGCGACAATTACAGGAACAATATGTGTTGCGAATTGTAAAACCCTGTTCTTGATTAATAAATCGTCAATCTTTGTTTTACTTTTTGCAATAAAGTTTGTTAAAACAAGTAATAGCACTTTTCGCAATAAAAAATCGATCGCATACAATATAATAACTAACAAAATTGATAGAACAATTGTTGTCATTATTGTGGTAGAATAACTCGAAAGTCCCAATTTGGCAATCATTTCGAGCATTGAGCGATACACATCGCTTTGAATATTTTCGTCTAAAAGTTCCATCTGAATAAAAACTAATACAACAAAAATAAGTTTATCCTTTTCATAATTTACAACAACTGATAAATTACATTGAAATTTGTTGGTTTCTTAATTTATCTTGGTTCAAAACAATGAAAAGATTATATTTGTTAGATTAATCTAACTTAATTATTAAAATTAATGTTTTCAAATCCGTTAATATTTGCTTTTAGTTTAACCTTTCTTGCCGGAATTAGCACTGGAATAGGAAGTATTTTATGTTTATTATACAAAAAATTCAATCCAAAATTCTTAGGCGTAATGTTGGGAATTTCTGCTGGTGTAATGCTTTATGTCTCTTTTGTAGAAATTTTAACAAAAGCTAAATTATCATTATCAAGTGTTTTTGGAGAAAAATTAGGTTACACTTATACATTATTGGGATTTTTTGCAGGAATTTTAATCATTATTTTAATCGATAAAATATTGCCTCATCATCATTGCGATGAAAATAAAACAGAGACAAACGATCAGAAATTATTGCGTTTGGGTTTGTTTTCTGCTTTAGCTTTATCAATTCATAATTTCCCTGAAGGATTAGCAACTTTTTTGTCAGCATTAGAAAATCCAACTTACGGAATTTCTATAGCTTCAGCTATTGCTATTCATAATATTCCAGAAGGAATCGCCGTTGCTATACCAATCTATTACGCTACAAAGAATAGAAAAAAAGCATTTCTATATTCCTTTTTATCAGGATTAACAGAACCTATTGGCGCATTAATTGGCTATTTTGTATTGTTACAATTTTTTGATGAATCAATTTTCGGAGCAATCTTCGCAAGTGTCGCAGGTATGATGGTTTATATTTCGATTAATGAATTAATTCCGACCGCAAACGAATACGCTGGAAAAAAATTATCAACTTACGGAATTGTAATCGGAATGTTTGTAATGGCTGTTAGTCTTTTACTTTTTATGTAAAAACAAAAAAACTTCCCAATGAGAGAAGTTTTTGTATGAATTAATATTTAAAATTTTAAGTTGCCTGAGGTAATTCTCTCGTTAACCAACCACTTCTTCCTGCTGTTACAATGGCATAAGGCGTAATCCAAAAAAGCGTGAACATATAGAAAATACTGTAAACGTATGCTAATAAAGCTTCTTTAAAATTGTATTTTTTTGCATAAAAAATCATCTGAATACTTGAAAAAACTAAAACGCCAGACAATGTACTTGTGATGAATAAAATTGGATGTGTTGCGACAAAAAAGATTAAAATTAAAAATAATGGAATTGCCATGATTAATTTTATCCATTGCATCATCAGAATTATACGAGTTCCTACTGTAGAACCTTCTCTAAAGTTGGTGAAAGCAAATTTTGTCATCATAATATTCTCACGAACATTACTTCTCTCCCAACGAATAAACATTTTGTATAAATTCTTATAACGCTCTGGAGTATTGGTATAAACCATTGCATTTTTCTGAAAATAGACATGTTTACCTTGTTTCAAAATCATATTTGTCAAAGCTCTATCCTCCCCGATTGTACTTGGTTGCCCTAAAAAAGATTGATTTATCCATTCTTCCAAACAATTATGTACAACATCTTTTCTGTAAGCTGCTAAAGCTCCAGGTGTACAAAACACAGAACCTAACACACTTTGAGCAGATCGCACAAACTCGAAACTAAATGTAAAACTAACACTCAACATTTTTGGAATCAAACCTTTTTCTTTATTCAATACACGAACATTGCCAGCGACAGCACCACAATTTTCATTCACTACAAAAGGGCTTAACAAGTTTCTAAGCGTAGATTCATCTACAATAGAATCACTATCAACCGTCACAAAAACTTCCCCTTTTCCAATTTTGAATCCTTTATATAATGCATGACGTTTTCCCATATTTTTTGGCTGTTGAAAAAGTGTAACGCGATCTCCTAATACTTTCTTCGCTTCAAGAAGCCATTTCCATGTATCATCTTTACTCCCATCGTCAACGGCTAAGATCTGTAATTTTTCGGATGGATAATTACTATCAGCTAAACTTAACAAAGTATCATATACTAATTTTCCTTCATTATACGCCGGAACAATAATGGTACAAGTTGGTAAATCTACATCAGCAACATTTTTGACCGGTTTATATTTTATGAATAAATAGCCTAAATAAAAAAGAAAAGAAGTTTTAAGAATAAGAAGTGCCAATCCAAGGCTATAAATAATAACACCCCACCAGGTAGATAATTTAGTGCTATGCCATTGTAGAAATTCACTTTTATAAATAAACAAAAAAAGAATAGAAGTTAGCATAATCACAAAAGTTGTAGCAATTACTAGATAATCTTTCTTTGTAAGACAGTTTTTAGAAATTCTCTCTATGAATTTATTTCTTAAAGACTTTTTTTCATGTTCATCCGATCGAATAACCTTTAACACTGTTTTAGGCTCCGTGGTGGATAACAAAATCGTGTTTGCCAGATTTTTTTTTGAATCTATATTAGTCATCTGAGTAATTTTAAGTTTTAATTAAAAAGTGAATAAAATGACAACTACTATGCCACCTAACGTTAATATAAAACTCAAGAAGTTAAATCTTTATTAAAAATAAAACACTTATAAACGACTGATTATTAATAAAATTTCAATATGTATTATACTTAAAAATTAGGCGTATAGTACGTTACATTTTAATCTGATTTCTTAATAAAAACAAAAAAACTTCCCGAAAAGAGAAGTAATTTTGAGAAATGATATAAATTAACACATGAGGATTTTGTTACTGCAAATGTATGCAGCAAATTAAATTCAAAGCTTAACAGAATATCAATAGATTGTTAAGCAAAGATTAAATAAAAAGATGATGAAAAATATACTTTTACTTTTTTGCTTTACTATTATTTATAGTTGTTCCTCATCTTCAGATTTTCATAATATAAATGATCACATTGAAGATGGAAAATATTGCGCAAATGTCAAGGTTAAAACGAATAAGTCAACAAAGACATATCGAGTAACTATAACAACGAAAAATAATTATCTGCATAAAATTGATTGGCCAAATGGTGGTTGGCTGGATAATACGCATTACAAACTTCCTGAATTTTATGAAAACGAAGTTACTTTTATAGATGATAGAGCCCGAAAATTTGAAGTAAAAATTATACAAAAAGGAGAATGTAAATAAAAAAAGCTCGAAACTAATGTTTCGAGCTTTTGCTTAGTACTCGGAGTGGGAATCGAACCCACACTCCAAAGGAACACGAGTTTGAGTCGTGCGCGTCTACCAATTCCGCCATCCGAGCCTTTATGGACTGCAAATATAATGTTAGTTTATTTATTTTTCCAACTATTTTTTAAACTTTTTACAGAATTATTTCTAACGTATCGTAAGCCAAATGTTTACCTTCTGGTAATTTTTCCTCTACTTCATCATGAAATCCCAAATGATGCGAAATATGTGTAAAATATGTCTGCTTTGCACCTATCAAATCCGAGTATCGTATGGCTTCATCTAATAATATATGCGAAAAATGTTCTTGTTCTACTCGTAGCGCACTAATGATTAAAACTTCTACTCCACGTAATTTCTCAAGCGATTCTGTCGGAATTGTTTTTACATCTGTCAAATAAGCAATTTTATCATCAATCAAATAACCCAAAATAGGCAAAGGTCCATGCAAAACTTTTATTGGTTCAATCGTAAATCCAACAACCAAAAATTTTTCATCTTCTACAACATTCTCTATCACCGTTGGCACTCCAGGATATTTATGTTCAGCAAACATATATGGAAATCGATTATGTAATTCATCCAACACTCGTTTCAAACCATAGACATTCATATCTTCTCCAGATTTGAAAACCAACGGGCGAATATCATCCAATCCTAAAACATGGTCATTATGCTCGTGTGTATACAGGATTCCGTCCAATCTATGCGCATTATAACGTAACATTTGTTGTCTAAAATCTGGTCCACTATCTATCGTAATAATCTTTCCATCCTTTTCTAACAACAAAGAAGAACGCAAACGTTTATCTTTTTGATTTGTTGACAAACATACCGGATGATCGCTACCAATAATCGGAATTCCTTGTGAAGTCCCTGTTCCTAAAAAATGTATTTTTATATTTGATTTAGCCATAATGATTTGGTAAATTTACCACAAACTATTTGAAATTAAAATATGGCATTAGAACAAGTTCTTACTCCTAAACAAAAAGCTTTAGAGATCAATTTGAATCCGAAAATATACGGTTCTTTTGCAGAAATTGGAGCAGGTCAAGAAACCGTTCGTTTTTTTTATCGCGCAGGTGCTGCTTCGGGTACTGTTGCAAAAGCGATGAGTGCTTATGACAAAGAAATGTCCGATTCTATATATGGTGTAGAAGAAAATCGTCGTTATGTGACACAAGCTCGCCTTAAAAAAATGTTGGATCATGAGATGGAATTGATGAAAGAGCGTCTAGTCCACGATCACTACAAAGAAAAAGCATTTTTCACCTACGCAAATACGGTAACAACAATTGATTATTCAAAGAAAAATGAAGGTCAAGGTTGGATAGGTTTACGTTTCAAGTTAAATGCAGAAGATGAAAAAGCAAACGAGATTATTTTTCATGTAAAATTCAAAGAAAATACGGCTCAATTGCAACAAGAAACTTTAGGTGTTTTGGGTGTTAATTTGATTTATGGCGCTTATTATTACTACGATAATCCCCGAAAATTAATAAAATCTTTATACGATACGTTGGATAAAGATCAATTAGAAATTGACATGATTAATTTCCGTGGACCACAATTCAAATATGTTGATAATCGTTTGATGTCGCTTCAATTGGTTAAAAATGGAATGACTGATGTTGCGGTTTTCAATCCACAAGGAAAAAATATTTTACCTGCCGATTTATTATACAAGAAAAATATCTTCGCTGTTCGTGGCTCTTTCCGTCCTTTTATGAATGTAAATATGGATATGTTCAAAGGTGGTTTAGAAATTTTCAAACAAGAAGATGATGTTAGAACAGATAATACCGAAATTTTATTTGAGATTACGCTTTCTAACTTGATTGCTTCTGGTTTTGAAGGCGAATTGAATGAACGAGATTTTTTAGATCGCGCTGATATTATTGGTAGTTTAGGTTACAATGTTATCATTTCTAACTTTTCTGAATATTATAAATTAGTTGATTATTTCTCGAAATTTACTCGAAATCAAACCAAAGTTGGTTTAGCGATGGGTGTTAATAATTTGGTCGAAATTTTCAATGAGCAATATTATGCCGATTTACCTGGCGGAATCATGGAAGCTTTCGGAAAATTATTCAAGAAAAATGTAAAAGTTTATTTGTATCCATATTTAGACAAAGAAAAAGATATTTTGTTGACGTCGAAAAATCTACAAGTAAGTGATAGCGTACACGAATTGTACAAATATTTCTTGTATAATGGAAGAATTCAAGATATTTTGAATTACAACAGAGGTTATTTAGATTCTTATTCGCGTCGAATTTTAGAAAAAATTGCAAATGCTGAGCAAGATTGGGAAAATGAATGTCCAGAAGGTGTTGCTGACATGATCAAAGATCGTGGAATGTTTGGCTATAAATTGAAATATATTTTAGAATAAATTATTCGTATATCAATCTGAATTCGTTTCACATTCTCATCATAAACAATATTCGATTTTGAAATAAATTCAACATGACAAAACAAAACCCACGAAAGGAAAAGTAATTTCGATATCAGAATTTGATAAAGTAGAAGAAGAATATTATCAAAAAATACAAGAAAAAAACAGGAGTTGATAAAGATAATTAACAAAAAAAACGGTTCAAAATTGAGCCGTTTTTTTGTTATTTTACTACTGCATTTACATTCTTCGCATTCCGCCTTCTCTTGGTCGGTCTCCGTCTCCACCTTTTGTAGATTTTCCACCAAACTGATTTAAGTTGAATGTTAACGAGAACATCACAAAACGAGTCAGAATATTATTGCGTTGATCGATTGTTGATTCCGCTGTAATTGTACGCGTATAACTGTTATTTTGATTCAATAAATCGTAAACTTTAACACCAGCCTCCAATTTATCATCGAAGAAACGATACATCAAACTTGTATTCCACAAAAAGAAATCACGCTTGAAACCTGCTGCCATTCTCGAGTTATAATTGTAACTGAAATCATTTGTCCAAGTCAAATTTTTAGGAAAAGTAGAAATAGTTTTAATTCCGAAATTGTGCGTAATATTATTTTGATTATCAATTGAGTAATTGACATATTTAGAATTTGTGAAGTTCAAACGATAAGAAGGTGAAATCGTTAAATAATCACCATAATCCCAGTTTAATCTCAATGTAGGTGATAAAGTTGTATTGTATTGCTCATATTTCACCGCATCTCTAAAACCTTGCGTTAAAGCATAACTCGCCGACATTCCTACATTTACTCTAAATTTATTGATCCCTTTTTGATATTGTTTATTAAAGAAAAAGTTACCATTCAGACGATAATTTCCTTTTACATTTTCATATGTTGTTGTTCGTTTATAAATCGAATAATCCATTTCTGTGTAATTCACAATATTTGATTCGTTGTACGTATAACCTAAGTTAGCATTAAATCCTTGACGAGTTTTACGATCGAAATTGCTAAACATCAAATTGATTCGATGTGCTTTATTGGGATCAAGATCTGGATTACCTTTGAAAACATCTAACGGATCAGTTTCGTCTAAAATTGGTAAAACTTGTGATGTCGAAGCCAAACTTGTCTGATAATTATACATTAAGGAAAGTGAGTTGTTTCCGTTTTGATAACGAATATTTCCCGAAATATCTGGTAAAGTTTTGTTCTGAGTTGAGCTGTAATCATCTGCTTTAAACGTTCCAAAATTTTGTTGATTGTAGATGTTTGCTCCAAAACGAACTGTTGCCGAAATTTTATTTTTGTTCAATAATAATTGAGCATACGGATTAAATTCATTCAATTTGGTTGAATAAAAACGCGTCAAATCATTGTTCAAATTGTCATATTCTCCCGTTACATCATTATAATTCCACGTTCTATTATTGGTTTCAGAATCGGTTAAATTATAAGCAGAACCAACGGCGATTTTCAAAGAATCTGTAATTGGATACGTATATTTTACATCAAAATTGTATTGATTATTTTTCGAAATATTTTTCTCATTGATGTTTCTATAAATATCCGCAATAGTATCATTTGTATATAAAGTTGTCGAATTGATGAACGAATTTCGATCTGTTTTACCAATCGAAATACTTGAATTAAAGTCTAAATAAGATTTATTTTTGAATTTCTGATTAAGTGATAATAATGTATTAAATGTATTCGAGCTTGATTTTCCATTTGAAGTTTGATTCATTTGATTTCTCAAATCACCCAAATCTGAATATGTTTTACTATCCGAAATTGATGAATTTGTAGACGAAGAATTACTAAACGATGGATAAAAATAAATTTTTGTATTGTTTTTCGTCCATTCTAAATTTGTTCCAAAATTATGACCATACGTTTCACTTTTAGTTTTAGAATTCGCATCAGAAGTATAAATATTTTTTGGAGAAAAGTTTTCTACATGTTGATATTGATCGTTTTTCGTAAAGGAATGATTCAAACGATAATCAGCTCCAATTTTCAAATTATCAGTTAATTGATCGTTATAATTCAATCCAATTGAAGTATTTGTTATTACACCATCAGAACCTCTTCTTCCCATTCCACCACGACCACGCGAACCTTCACCGCTTGTCATTCCAGAAGCTGCAATATCTGTCGAAGAACCAATCAAACTAATTTTCTTTTTATCTTTAAAATAGTTCGCCATCAAATTGCCTTCGTAATGATTATCCGTTCCATAACCCGCCGTGGCTTTGAGCATATAACCTTTTTTTTTATCTTCTTTCAAGGTAATATTTAGCGAAGACTTATTCGATTTCGAACGTTCCCCAGAGAATTTTTCATTTTTCGTTTTATAATCCGAAACCTGAATTTTTTTGATAATATCTACAGGTAAATTTTCTAACGCAACTTTTCCGTCCGTTCCAAAAAATGGTTCACCATCAATCAAAATCTCATTAACATCTTTTCCATTTACCGTAATATTTCCGCTGTCATCCATCTCAAAACCTGGTAATTCTCTCAACAAAGCTTCCAAATTTGCATTCGGTTTTACTTTGTAAGAATCAGCATTATACTCGATTGTATCTTGTTTTACAACAATAGGTTCCACATTTGTTACCACAACCTCATCTAAATCATAAATCATCGGATTAATGATAATTATTCCAAGATCAATATTGTTTTTGATGGATTCGAAACTTTGTTTGAAAACGCCTTCTAAAGGATCATCAATGATTAAATAAACAGGTTTATCTTGTAGATTAACTTCAATTTTGAACGTACCATCATCATTTGTAGATGTAGTAGAAATTTGTGCAGAATCGACTTTGTTGCCTAAAATAACTTCAGAATCAGTTAAAGGAAAATTAAGCACATCCGTTACTTTTCCTGTAATTGTGACTTTTTCTTGTGCAAAAGAAAAAATTGTAATCAAACTAAAAAGAAATGATAGAATATATTTTGTCATGAGATGAATTGGTTTCTTCATCTGTTAGACATCAAATTTTGAGCAAAGTTTAATTTTGATTAAAGTTTTTTCCAACTTTTATCCGAAATTTTATTTAGATCAATTTCAGAAGTTGTGATAAAAAGAGGTGTAATTTCTACAATTCGCTTTACCTGAGTTGTTTTTAGGTTAGATTCAGGACAAAATGTTTCGATTAAAACAATTTTTTCTGAATCAGAAGAATTGGATTTATAAAGCGTTTTTTGAATTTTTTTATCAATTTTCCAATTTGTACAACTTCCAATACTATAATATTCGAAGGTTAGAAGTGGAAGAAATCCGAAGATAATTCCAAAGATAAATTTCATCACATTCATAAAACTCCATCCGTCTTTCTTTTTGATAGAAAGTAGAAAAAGTACATAAATACTAACTGCCGCAGCAAATGTTAAAAGCTTTGGAAATAGTTTCGCAAAATCATGATTCGCGAATTCTAAACTGATAAAATCTCCAATCAGAAAGTATCCAATAAACCATATAATAAAAATTGTACAGATGATTAAGATAATATTTCGAAGAGTTTTATTCATTTCGCTTTAAGGTTTGTGTGGTATAAATATAAAAATATTCCTGTCAATAGACAGGAATACTCATACTAAAATAGATTTATTTATAAGATTTCAATAAATTCTCTAAAATTTCGCAGGCACATTCCGCCAAGTTTGTTCCTGGACCAAAGATTGCATCTGCACCATTTTGATAAAGATAATCATAATCTTGACGCGGAATAACACCTCCGACTACGATATAAACATCATCTCTACCTAATTCTTTCAATTGTTTCACAACTTCCGGAACCAATGTTTTGTGACCTGCTGCCAAAGAAGAAATTCCTAAAATATGAACATCATTCTCTACAGCTTGTTTCGCAACTTCTGCTGGCGTTTGGAACAAAGGAGAAATATCCACATCAAATCCCATATCCGCAAAAGATGTTGCAACGACTTTCGCACCACGATCGTGACCGTCTTGTCCCATTTTTGCCACCATAATACGAGGGCGACGTCCGTCTTCTTCTGCAAACTCATCAGCTAAATTACGAGCTTCCTCAAATTTATTCATTTTACCTGCTTCCATAGCATAAACTCCTTGAATTCCTCTTGTAATCGCTTTGTGACGACCAAAAACGGCTTCTAATGCATCAGAAATTTCACCTAACGTAACACGACGACGAGCCGCTTCGATAGATAATTCTAATAAATTTCCTTCGCCAGTTTCAGCAGCTTTTGTTAATTGCGCTAAAATATCTTGAACAGCTTCGCTATTACGCTCGGCCTTAATTTGATTTAATCGATCAATTTGTTTTTGACGAACAGCTGTGTTGTCAACTTCTAAAATTTCGAACTCTTGTTGTTCTATTTTCGAGCGATAAGCATTAACACCTACAATTGCAACTTCACCAGAATCAATTTTGGCTTGTTTTTTTGCAGCTGCTTCTTCAATACGCATTTTAGGAATTCCAGCTTCTATAGCTTGCGTCATTCCACCTAATTCGCGAACTTCTTGTATATATTCCCACGCTTGATTTGCCATTTCATTTGTCAAAGATTCAATCATAAAACTTCCTCCAAAAGGATCAGCCGTTCTACAAATTTGAGTTTCTTCTTGTAAAATGATTTGTGTATTACGCGCAATACGAGCCGAGAAATCTGTTGGCAAAGCAATTGCTTCGTCCAACGCATTGGTATGCAAAGACTGCGTTCCTCCTAAAGCAGCAGCTAACGCTTCTATCGCTGTACGACCAATATTGTTATAAGGTTCTTGCTCTGTTAAACTCCAACCAGAAGTCTGACAGTGCGTTCTCAACATTAATGATTTTTTATTTTGAGGCTCAAATTCTTGCATCAATTTTGCCCATAACATACGAGCAGCTCTCATTTTTGCAATTTCTTGAGGGAAATTCATTCCAATCGCCCAGAAAAATGATAAACGAGGAGCAAAATCATCAACTTTCAATCCTGCTTCCAAACCAGTTTTTACATATTCGTAACCATCTGCAAGAGTATAAGCCATTTCCAAAACAGGCGTAGCTCCAGCTTCTTGCATGTGATAACCCGAAATAGAAATCGAATTGAAGCGAGGAATTTTTTGAGAAGTATATTCGAAAATATCTGCAATAATTTTCATTGAAGGAGTTGGCGGATAAATGTATGTATTACGCACCATGAACTCTTTCAAAATATCATTCTGAATTGTACCAGAAAGTTGATCTTGCGAAACACCTTGCTCTTCTGCAGCTACAATGTAAAAAGCTAAAATAGGAAGAACAGCTCCGTTCATTGTCATCGAAACCGAAATTTTATCCAATGGAATTTCATTGAACAAAATCTTCATATCTTCTACAGAATCTATCGCAACGCCAGCTTTACCTACATCTCCTACAACACGTTCATGATCTGAGTCGTAACCGCGGTGAGTAGCCAAATCAAAGGCAACAGAAAGCCCTTTCTGACCAGCAGCTAAATTTCTTTTATAAAAAGCATTCGATTCTTCTGCAGTAGAAAAACCTGCATATTGGCGAATTGTCCAAGGTTGACGAACATACATTGTCGTATAAGGACCGCGTAAATATGGGGCAACTCCGGGTAAAAAGTTAATCTGTTTCAGATTTTTTACATCATCGTAATTGTAATCACTTTTGACTTGTAAACTATCTAATTCAAATGACTCTATATGTGATGGATTAGAATTTAGATTTCGTTTAAATCTTAAATTCGAAAAATCTGTTTTGTGATTCATCTTGCTAAGATAAATAATTATCCATTAAATTTTATAAAATTACCAATTTTTGAAACTGCTTTTTTCAACTTTTTGTCAACAAAAGTTGAAAAAACATTTTAATCGAGTTTTTTGGTAAAATTATTGATTTAATTTGATTATCAGTAAATTAAAAACACACAAAAGTAATTATTATGAAGTTAGATTTTAACAATAAAAACATTCCAGAGATTTTAAGTGAATTTCAGGATAAAAATACCTTTCAATGGCAAAATGATATTTTTGATTTGATGAAAAAGATCGATTCAAAAGAAGAAAAAGTTAATTTTCATTATTCGAGAGAAGATAATGTTTATGTATCGAATTTTGATCCTCGATTTGTAAATGAAACGTTTCATTCGTTAAATAATTTTTTAGGATTGAAAAAAGGAGATTCTACACTTTTAAGTTCATCGGTTTTAGAAAATGAAGGAGAAATTTCATTGGTTCAAGCCATAGAAGGAGGTTTTGATTTGTATTGTCATGAAGATTCGGATAAAGTGAAGATTCCATTAACAGACGAAAGTCAAGACGAAATAGGATACGCATTAAATTATGCTTATTTGACAAAGAAACAGATTGAAAATTCTTTTGAAGATTTGGCAAGAATCGAAAAAATTGCAATCGAAAGTGATGATTTGTCAAATGATTTGAAAAGTAAATTGAATGATCAAACGAAAACAAGTTTTTATCAAGTTTTTACCGCGAATGGATTTCCAATTGCAGTAAAAAAAATAGATGAAACAGATTACACAGTTTTAGATAAAATAGAACTTTCGGAAGATGAAAAAGGTAATTTAGTCTTGAATTCGCCTTACGAAAAAGAATCACTAAATTTATATAGACAGGCTATTGTTTCGGATGATCAGAAAAAGTTTAGATGGATTTCTGGGAATGAGTGTAAGTTGAATGGGAAAGATGTGGTGAATTTAGAATTGATTGAAGAAAAATTAAAACCATATATCGATTATAACTTTATTGTGATTGCTTTTCCGAAAAAAGGATCTACAGAAGATGTAATTTCTTTGGTAATAGAAAGTCGATTTGCAGAACACGTTGATATACCAAAAAGTGAATTAGAATCTTATGAAGTTCCGCAACAAACATTTTTTATCGGAGATTTCCCGAAAAGTAATGATAAAGCAGCTATTAGAGCAGAATTAATTAGATTATTGAAAGAATCTAACGAAAATAATTAATTAAAAAAGGGATACGATGTCATCGTATCCCTTTTTGAATTTAAGCAATAAACAATTTTTAGTATTGAATATCAATTAAAGATTTTAACGGAATCAAAACTCCATTCTTAATTTGTAAAAAATTATCCGTAACAGACCAAACAGTCGTCTCAATTTTCTTAGGACCTTGATCTGTTTGAAATGTAATATATGCTTTCGATTTGAATTCGTTTCCTAATCTTACTGCACCATTCAATTTGTTTGCCTCTACCGTTACTTCGTCTTTTGGCGCGTCTAAAAATTTATAGTTTCTTACTTCTTCTTTTTCGATAAGTTCTGCTTTCATCATTTTTTTAAATTTTGGTTAATTTAATCTTCCATAACACATGTATGAAATTAATCATATTTTTCAATAAACCATAACTTTCGTCATATTTTTTTGAACTTAATTAGAATTATTCAAAATACAGACCAAAATCAATTTTATGAAATTAAAATTTCATTAGAATATTAATCTTTTCTTCAACATATTAATCTGAAATAATATTATAGAAATCACTAAATTTGCAGAATGTCAGACGAAAAGAAATTTAAATCCGGTTTTGTAAACATCATAGGAAATCCAAATGTTGGAAAATCTACTTTGATGAATATGTTGATGAAAGAGCGTTTGGTTATCGCAACACATAAAGCGCAAACGACTCGTCATCGTATCAAAGGTATTTTGACAGGAGAAGATTATCAGATTGTATTTTCGGATACTCCTGGTGTTTTGGATCCTGCTTATGAACTGCAAACAAAAATGATGGATGCAGTAAATGAATCGTTGGTGGATGCCGATGTGATTCTTTATGTTGTAGAAATTGGAGAAAAACGATTGAAAAATGAACAAGTTTTCGAACGTCTGCAAAAAACATCTACACCAATTATTTTATTGTTGAATAAAATTGATACAGCTACGCCAGATCGATTGAATGAAGCGGTAGAATATTGGCACGAATTATTACCAAAAGCAGAGATTTTACCTATTTCGGCTAAAGAAAACGTTAATGTAGATTTGTTGATTAATAAGATCAAAGCAATTATTCCAGAAGGGCCACAATATTATCCAGAAGATCAATTAACAGACCGTTCGGAGCGTTTTATTGTAAACGAAGTAATTCGCGAAAAGATTTTATTAAACTATCAAAAAGAGATTCCTTATTCTGTTGAGGTAGTAACAGAACGCTTCAAAGAAGATTTGAATTTAATTTCTATCGAAGCTGAAATTTTTGTAGAACGCGATTCTCAGAAAGGAATTATTATTGGACATAAAGGAGAGTCTTTATCGAAAGTAGGAAAAGAAGCAAGAGAAGAATTAGAGAAATTCTTTGATAAAAAAGTATTCTTGAAACTTTTCGTGAAAGTGCGAAAAGATTGGAGAAGCAAAGAGAATGATTTGCGTCGTTTTGGTTATTAAAAACGATTAAAAAATAGATAAGTCTTGAGAAATCAAGACTTTTTTGTGGCTTTACCTAAATTTTAGTTGTAAATTTATAGAACAAAATCTATTCTAGAATTTAATTATTATGGCTAAAATATTATTTCCTACCGATTTTTCGGAAACAGCGAACAATGCTTTTTTGTATGCGTTAAACCTTGCAAAAGTTCTTAAAACAGATATTAAGTTAGTTTCGGTACAATCAAATCTTAAAAATTATCTTGAAGTTACAGAAGAAAACTTCGAAAATTATATCAATAAACTTAAAAATATTGCAAAAGAAAATAATCTTGAACACGTTAAAATAGAGAGTTCTTTGGTTGTTGGCGATTTGTTGTTGATGATTTTGGATATTATCAACAAAGACGATATACAATATGTGGTGATGGGAACGAATGGACAAAATAGTTTAGGTAAAAAGTTTTTTGGCTCTAATACCGTAAATGTCATTAACAATTCGCCTGCGCCTGTGTTGGTTGTTCCAAATAATGTAAAATTTAAAGAAGAAAGAAATTTTGCTTACGCTACATTATTTAATCTAAAAGAAGCAAAAGCTTTGGCACAAATGGAAGAAGTGACAAAACGTTACGATAAATTGTTGAACATTGTACATGTTGATGATAAATCGATTACTCCACAAATGTTAAGCGTGAAAAAAGAATGGGAAGAAGAATATCCTGAAGCGATGATTACAATTGAACCGAGCAAAGATGTAGAAGGAGGCTTAATCAATTATTGTACAAAAAATAACATTGATGTTTTAGGCGTTGTTCATCGTGAATTATCATCTTTCGAAAGATTATTTACAATCAACCATAGCCAACGATTATTGTCGAGTGCAAATGTAGCATTATTGGTTTTTCAGGAAAGTAAATAAATTAAAAACATAAAACTTAGAGCGGAGAATTCTCCGCTTTTTTGATTGGCTAAATTTTTGCAACAAATTTCTTAAAACACTTTTATGACGGAACTTCAGAAAATACAAAACCTCAAAAAACATAAAGCAATTGCAACAGGATTATTCATTTTGATGGCTTTTATTTACTTTTTGATGGTTTATCTAAGTCAACATTCACCTGCGAAATGGATTGGATATGTGGAAGCATTTGCCGAAGCAGCAATGGTTGGTGCACTTGCCGATTGGTTTGCGGTTACGGCTTTGTTCAAATATCCGCTTGGGCTTAAAATTCCGCATACAAATTTGATCGAAAATAGTAAAAATGCGATTGGAGATAATTTGGGACAGTTTGTAACTGAGAATTTTTTGACACCATCTACAATTCGTCCATATATCGAGAAATTAGAAGTTGTAAAATATGCAGCAGATTGGTTGAATAAAGCTACGAATCAAGAAATGTTGCAAGAAGAATTGATTAATTTCTCCAAGAAAATTGTCAAAGATTTAAATGATAAAGATGTCGTTGATTTTATAACCTTGAAAGGTGATGAAATTTTGAAACAATTTGATTTACCTGAATTAGTATCATCAAGTTTAGAGTATATTTTAGAAAAGGAAAAACACGACGAAATTTTAGAAGCAATCATTCCAAAAGCGAAAGAGTATATTTTAGAAAGTGATTTGATTATTAAAGATAAATTAAATGAAAAACATCCTGTCATTTCATTTTTTGCTGGTAAAAAAATATCGAAAGGAGTAGTGGAAGGCGTGGTTAGTTTTTTGGATGAGGTTGAAGCGGACAAAGAGAATCCAATTCGTCATAATATCGAACGAATTATCCGAGAAAATATTCAGAATATAAAAGAATCTCCCGATTGGAAATTTAGGTTAGAATCGCTTCGAGATGATTTTATCACAAAAGAACGATTGAATGATTATGCTTTGGATTTGTGGTTGGCGATTAAACAAAATTTGACTGAAAGTTTTGATGATGATAATTCTGCAATGCAAGTTTACATTAAAAAAAATATAATAAAATTGACCGAGAATTTGAACGATAACCAAGAAATGATTGATAAGATTAATGGTTGGGTGCGTCATTTTATTTACCGTATGATTTTACGAAATGTCAAAGAAGTAGAAAGTTTGATTAGTAATACCGTTGATAAATGGGAAGGAAAAGAGTTGAGCGAAAAGCTAGAATTGGAAGTTGGGAAAGACTTGCAATTTATTCGGATTAACGGAACGTTGGTTGGAGGACTTGTTGGTTTAGTTATTTACACGATTACGCAATTGGTATTTCATTAAAATATAAAAGCTCGAGAATTTCTCGAGCTTTTTCAATTAACAACTATAAATATTACTTAACTATGTTAAGTTTTTCATCTGCTTTCCAAATTCTATATTCTAAAGTATAGCCTTTTGGTACGTAAACTACGATTGGTAATTTGCTATTGTAACGCGTCTGCAAAGATTGAGCATGTACAATTTTTTCGACAGATTTATTGTCAAAACATCCCATTAAAGTTCCTGATATATTTCCATCAGTTTCGAAATTAAAATAATCATAACCCCAACCATCAACAGTTTTTTGATCAAAATTTCCACTTAAGAAAAATTGATTACAAGAATCAACCTTTGTTTTTTTCCCAGCAAATATTTCAACTAAATAGTTTTCTTCATTGGCTTGTGGTTTTAAAGTGATAATTTTCTGTTCATATCCATCTTTTGCTTTTGGATACATTGAATAATCTATTTT
This sequence comes from Empedobacter sp. UBA5528, assembly GCF_002426075.1. Classification (NCBI taxonomy): domain Bacteria; kingdom Pseudomonadati; phylum Bacteroidota; class Flavobacteriia; order Flavobacteriales; family Weeksellaceae; genus Empedobacter; species Empedobacter sp. UBA5528. Next base: position 23,374 of record NZ_DINY01000039.1, read on the forward strand.
CATATTTTTTTGTGCGAATGTTACCATAACCATTAATAATGCTAAAACGCTAAATACTTTTCTAAATTTCATACTAATCTGATTTTATTTGTTTTTCTATTAGTAAGATGCAAAAGTTAGGTGAATGGTTGTGTGAGGAAATGTTAAATATTTGTGAAATAAAAAAAGACAATCAAATTGATTGTCTTTTTTGCTCCTCCTCTTGGGCTCGAACCAAGGACCCTCTGATTAACAGTCAGATGCTCTAACCAACTGAGCTAAGGAGGAGTATCGTTATCGATATTGTGTTGCAAATATAGAGCAAATTTTATTACTTCCAAATCTTAAAAGTATTTTTTTTCGTTCTACAAGTCGCATTAATAGACAACTCTTTGAAAATGAATCAGAAATAATTTAAAAAAATTATTCATAATGACGAAAAATTCCTTGTTGTGTTGCCGTCCACAAGGGGGCTTCTTTATTTGCTGCTTTTAACGCGCTTGCAGCCCACGTATTACACGTAAAAAATAAACTATAACTTCCTTTTGCTTCGTAAAACGAATCACTATCTCCATAAACAGCATCTGTTTTTATTAATTCGACTTTGTTATTTAGATCCAAATCAAATGATTGCTTGATGTAAACAATTAATTTTTGATACTCTTCTACACTCAAATCAACTTTTTTACAATTGTCATCTATCGTCATATTATCATAAAAAGTAGTATGAATCGCCGAATCTCCTAACCAAAACGCAGCGTTGAAAGCTGTAGAGAATTTAAGATCTTTCCATTCCGGTGTATCCAAATAGAAACCTTTATCACCCCAACCAAAGGCAATATATTTGTATTCTTTTTTCGATTTTGTATCCAAGAAAGGTACAAAAGTCGACCAATCAATCGCTTCAGATTTTACTGGAACCACAATATCCGTATGTACGCCATTTGTCAAAATATACGCTGTGATTTGATCATTAGACTTCTCTTTTTGTTTGTTTACTGGAATTAATGGCAGCAAAACTACTGCAAGTAAATACACCACAATTAGTAAAACTAAAGCTTCTAAAGTTTTGAGAAGAATTCGGAATATTTTTTTCATAGTATTTTGTTGTGTAACGAATATAAAACAAAAAACCTCGCAATTGCGAGGTTTTTCTTAATTTGATTCGTTGTAAAGTGTATTATGATCTTTGTCCAAGAAATTAAATTGTAAGTATTTGTACGCATCTCTTGGTACAATCTTAATCCACTTTTTATGCTTAAAAAACCATTTCATCTGAATGCTTGGCAATCCATGTTGTAAATAAGCAGCTACGAAAGGATGCACGTGCAACGACATTTTTCGTAAATCCTTATCTTTTCTATCAAGGATATTCAAGAGCACTTGTTCAATTTTATCAATTGTAACGATAGGTGCTTCAACTTCATTCGATTCTTGGTTAGGATTTTCTTCAGTTGTAACAAAATTCACCTCTGGGCGAACACGTTGTCTTGTAATCTGAATCAATCCAAATTTACTTGGTGGCAAAATCTTATGTTTTGCTTTATCTTTCGCCATTTCAGCTCTCAGATGCTCGAACAATTCTTTTTTATGTTCTACATCCGTCATGTCAATAAAATCGACCACAACAATTCCTCCCATATCACGTAATCGCAACTGACGTGCAATTTCAGAAGCAGCAATTTTGTTTACGGCAAAAGCTGAATCTTCCTGATTTTTAGAATTACGAGAAATATTTCCCGAATTCACATCAATTACGTGTAACGCTTCTGTATGTTCAATCACAAGATATGCACCTTTAGATTGTGGAATAGTTACCGTTTTACCAAAAGCTTGTTTAATTTGTCTTTCGACATTAAACTTCTCAAAAATTGGAACAAATGGATCGTCGTATTCTTTTACCAAATTAATTTTATCTGGTGCAATAACTTCCAAATATTCGCGCATTTCGTCAGCTAATTCATCATCATCAACAGAAATTTTAATAAAATCATCATTAAAATTATCTCTCAAAATAGAAGAAGCTCTGTCCATTTCGCTAAGAATTTTAGCTGGCGCTTTCTTTTTTTGAAGATTTTTGAAGATTTGAGACCATTTGTTTAACAAATAAGCCAAATCTGCTTGTAATTCTTCTGCATTCTTCTCTTCGGCAACTGTTCTGATAATAACTCCGAAGCCTTCTGGTGTTAAACCTTCTAAAATTTTGATTAAACGATCGCGTTCTGGTTTTTGTTTGATTTTTTGCGAAATCGAAACACGTTCCGAAAATGGAACTAAAACTAAATATCGACCAGCAATTGAAATTTCAGAAGTAATTCTTGGTCCTTTCGTATGAATTGGTTCTTTTGTAATTTGAACCAAAACGGAATCACCTGGAGCAAAGATTTCTGTAATTTGTCCATCTTTGTCAATCGGTTCTTCCATACGGAAGTTCTTCAATTTTTCGGTTTTGTACGTGCCATATGCTACAATTTTGTTGTACGCATTTGACGAACGTATTTGTGGACCTAAGTCATGATAATGTAAAAATGCATCTTTCGAATAACCAATGTCAACAAAGGTTGCATTTAAACTAGGAGCTAATTTTTTGATTTTACCCAAGTAAATGTCGCCAACTGCAAAGCCATCATTTGCAGTATCTTGATGAAATTCCATCAAGCGACCTTCATCTAAAACTGCGATGCGTACTTGATCAGCTAAGGCTGAAATCACTAATTCTTTACTCATCAAAAAATTATGTTTTTAAAAATGATAAAAGCACTTTCCAAAATTTCCATTGAAAAGTGCTATCTTGTAAAAAGACTAAATTATTAATAGCTTAGCTACTAATTATTTTTTCTTTTTGTGTCTGTTAAGACGACGACGTTTTTTGCGTTTGTGCGTCGCTACCTTATGTCTTTTACGTTTTTTTCCGCTTGGCATGATACAATTATTTTATTGTTATTTGATTACGTTTGCTTCGCTAGTCTTTACATCTTCGATGAAAGTCTTAGCTGGTTTAAATGTAGGAACGTTGTGTGCTGGGATAATGATAGAAGTACCTTTTGTAATGTTTCTACCTGTTTTTTCAGCTCTAGTTTTAATAGTAAAAGAACCAAATCCTCTTAAGTATACATTTTCTCCTTCTACTAATGATTTAATCACCTCCTCCATAAACGATTCTACCACTCTTTGAGTATCGCTCTTTTCAAGTCCTAATTTACCTGAAATGTTATTTACTATTTCTGCCTTTGTCATAATTCCTCTTATTATTCTTAAATTTGAAAGCGGGTGCAAATATAACGATAGTATCCCAACAAAAAAAGATTTTTTCAGTTTTTATGAACTTCAACTATCTGATTTTGTCATATTTTGACAAAAATAAACGAGATTTACCTTGGCGTCATACAAAAGACCCATTTCACATTTGGTTGTCGGAAATTATTCTCCAACAAACAAGGGTTGACCAAGGTATGAAATTTTACAATAATTTCATACAAGAATTTGAGACTATTTTCGATTTGGCAAATGCCGACGAACAAAAAGTCCTAAAACTCTGGCAAGGACTGGGTTATTATTCCCGTGCCAGAAATTTACACTTCACAGCAAAGACGATTGCTGATGAGTTAAATGGACAATTTCCGAATAATTTCAAAGATTTAAAAAAGCTAAAAGGCGTAGGAGATTACACTGCAGCTGCAATTGCATCTATTGTATATAATGAAAATGTACCTGCTGTAGACGGAAATATGTTTCGAGTTTTTGCGCGATATTTTAATATTACAGATGATATAAGTTCGCCAAAAACAAAGAAGATTTTCTGGGATTTGGGTTTAGAAATCATTGATAAAAAACGTCCAGGTGATTTTAATCAGGCGGTAATGGATTTGGGTGCAACAATTTGTACACCAAAACAGCCAAAGTGTGAAATTTGTCCACTTAATGAGTCTTGTGAAGCGCTTCGATTAAATAAAGTCAACGAATTGCCTATAAAATTGAAAAAGACAAAAGTTTCGAATCGTTTTTTACATTTTATTCTCATCGAAAATGAAGATAAAATTGCCTTGTCTAAACGAATTGGAAATGATGTTTGGAAAAATTTATTCACTTTTCCAAAAATAGAAACCGAAACTGACTTGTTGGATAAAGGTTGGATTTTAGATCAAAATCTTGAAAATAATCTAACTTTTATCGAAGAGGAGAAACATATTTTGTCGCATCAAAATTTATTTATAAAATATTGGAAATTAAATGTATCTTTAATAGATATAACAAATTTTAAAGCCGAAAATGATTTTGAAATGATTGCTTTAAATGATCTCGAACATTATCCGCTGCCAAAACCAATAGAAAAATTTATAAATAAACATTATTTGGATTAACTTTGTAAGTAACAAGCCACTAAAAACCTATTACAACTATGAATGGAACAACGAATAAAGTACTTTTGATCGGAAATTTGGGTGATGATGTAAAATTGCATCATTTCGATGAACAAAATTGTATTGGACGATTTCCTATTGCAACGACAGAATCTTACATTTCGAGAACAGGAGAACGAATTACAGAAACAGAATGGCACAATATTGTGACACGCAATAAATTGGCAGAATTATGTGATCGTTATCTGAAAAAAGGAGATAAAGTTTTTGTTGAAGGACGCATCAAAACACGCAAATGGGACGATAACGGACAAACGCGTTATACAACAGAGATCGTAGCAAATTCAATCGAGTTTTTGACACCAAAAATTGACAATGAACAACGTCAAGCCATGCAAAATGATCAGAACAAAGTTCAGCAAAGTCAACAAAACACAACAGTTGTCGAGCCACCTTTTATAGATGAAGGAGAAGACGATTTGCCTTTTTAGAAATTAAAAAATTAAATGAATTTTACAAAATTTAACGTTTTACGTTATACAATGAATTTTAAAACTATAATAGCATTATGTAGTAGTGCTATTTTTTTTGTGTCGTGCAATAAAAGCGAGGAAGTTGCCAAACCTTTAGGACAAGTTCGCCTCGAATATCCGCAACAAACTTATCTGTCTTTCAAAGAAAATGTACCTTATACTTTCCAATATTCAAACTTTGGAAAGGTCGTAGTGGGCAAAAAACCAAACTCTTTCAATATTGTTTATCCACGAATGAAAGCGACAATTTACCTGACATATTTTCCAGTTCAGTCTCCACAAGATTTAATCGTTCAAATAAAAGAAAGTGAGAGTTTTGTGCAAGAACAGACGGTTAAAGCCAGTTTTATCTCGCCACAAGAATTTTCTTTTCCAGAAAAAAAGGTTTTTGGTACTATGTATGAATTAGGAGGAGAATCAGCGATTAATATTCAGTTTCATGCGACGGATAGTGTAAAGAATTTTTTAGCAGGTTCGGTTTATTTCAAAACTCAACCAAAACCCGATTCTTTAGCTCCAGCAGTTGATTACATCAAAAAAGATGTAAAAAAATTGTTAGAAACCTTAGAATGGAAAAAATAAACCGCTTTGATAAATAAATTCGATTAATTTTGTAATCGTTTAATAAAATTAGAACATAAATAAATTTAAAACAATATGTTAATACAGATAGCTACCTTAATGCTTAGTTTGATGCTTTTAGTAATGTTGCACGAACTAGGACATTATGTAACAGCGCGATGGTTTGGCGTTCGTGTTGAACGTTTCTTTTGTTTTTTCGATGTGAAATTTGCCATTTGGAAAAAGAAAATTGGTGATACTGTTTACGGTATCGGTTGGTTGCCTCTTGGAGGATACGTAAAACTTTCGGGAATGATTGACGAAAGCATGGATTTGGAACAAATGAAACAAGAGCCAAAACCGTGGGAATTCCGTGTAAAACCAGCTTGGCAACGATTAATCATCATGTTAGGAGGTATTATTGTAAATATCATTTTAGCGATGATTATTTATACTATTTTATTCATTTCTCAAGGAAAAAGCTTTGTTGATGTAAACAAAATGCAATATGGAATCGAAGCGAATGCAACGCAAACTAAATTCGGCTTGCAAAAAGGTGATATTCCAGTTGGTGTAAATGGTGTTAAATATCAAGCATTAAATGAAATAGGAAAAGAAGCCTTGTTGGGTGGTGAAACTTTAGATGTAAAACGTCAAGGAAAAGAAGTTTCTTTACCAATTACAGAAGATTTCAGAACTGAAATTTTAAACGCTAAAGGCGCTTTCTTTATTCCTCAAATGCCAACCGTTGTGGATTCTGTTGTTGAGAATAGTGCAGCACAAAAAGCAGGTTTATTAAAAGATGATAAAGTAATTGCTATTGATGGTTTCACAACACCTCTATTTTCAGATTTAACAAATAAATTAAAAGAATACAAAGGAAAAACAGTTTCTTTAAGTGTTGAAAGAAAAGGCGAGCCTGTAGAGTTGATGGTAAATGTAGATAAAGATGGAAGCATTGGATTCCTAAGATCAACAGCATATTTAGATTCATTAATTTCTAAGGAAGATTATACAATTGGTGAAGGAATCGCAAAAGGAATTGTAGAGCCATTTGAAGCGATTGCAACGCAAGTTCGTGGAATTGGGACATTGTTCCAAGTAAAAGACGGTCGTAAGCAAGTTGCTGGACCAATTGGAATGGTAAAACAAATGCCAAAAGAATGGAACTGGTTATTTTTCTGGTCATTTACGGCAATGATTTCTGCTTGGTTAGCATTTATTAACTTATTACCAATTCCAGGTTTGGACGGTGGACATGCTGTTTTTGCCATCTATGAAATGATCACAGGTAAAAAACCAAGTGAAAAAGTTTTAGAAAAAGCACAAATGGTTGGCGTTGTAATTATCTTAGGATTAATGGTATTCATCTTCGGAAACGATATTGTGAATATGATTTTTAAATAAAATTTAAAATATTTTTTGTGGGTGTAAAAAATACTTCTATATTTGCACCCACAATTAAGCAACATTCCTCCTTAGCTCAGTTGGTTAGAGCATCTGACTGTTAATCAGAGGGTCCTTGGTTCGAGCCCAAGAGGAGGAGCTTTTTTAGTGAAATGTCAAACAAAGACTTAAAAATAAAATTTTAAAATATCGGATTTTCCTCCTTAGCTCAGTTGGTTAGAGCATCTGACTGTTAATCAGAGGGTCCTTGGTTCGAGCCCAAGAGGAGGAGCAAAAAAGATAATCAATTTGATTGTCTTTTTTTATTATTAAAAGTTTTACTATTTAAATAATAAATATGAATATTCTGAACTCGTTTCAGATCTCATCATAAACAGTATACAATGTTGAAATAAATTCAACATGACAAACCACTTCTACAGAAGTGTTTTTTTTATTATAAATACTTAAAAACGTTTAATTAATATCATTTTTCATATTATTGCCAATCAAAAAAATAACTTATGAAAAAACTATTATTATTTGCTACACTTTCAGCGACTACATTTTTCGCATCTTGTAATAACGATGATGATTCTAATGTAGAATCGCATGAAGAATTATTAATTGGTAAATGGCAGATTAAAAACTCTGGATATTATTTGAATGGAAAAGAAATAATTGAAGAATACAATGAATGTGATTCTAAAACAAGTATAACTTTTAATAAAAATTTTACTTATTATAATGATTTTTATGAAGGAGGAGGAAATGACCCTTGTTATCATAGCCCGTCTGAAGGAAAATGGAGTTTAAAAAACAAACGAATTACCTTAACAGAAAATAACACTAATGATACTGAAATAGAAAATATCGAAATATTAACAAAAAATAGTTTAAGAATTTCATTTGGAGATGAGGACGCCTTTTTTATTAATTATACAAAATAACAAAAAAACCTCTCAAAATTGAGAGGTTTTTATCATTATATAAAAATTCTTTCGAATTAATCTTCAGCAAATAATTCTGCTTCGTCAGCTGGATTATCAACTGATGGTTTTCCATCTACTGGCTCACCTTTGATTAATGCGACAATTTTAGCTTCAATTTCTTCTGCCAATTCAGGATTATCTTTCAATACTTCTTTTACAGCATCGCGACCTTGTCCTAATTTGCTATCATTGTATGAATACCAAGAACCAGATTTGTTTACAATTCCTTTCTCAACACCCATATCCAAAATTTCTCCAACTTTAGAAATTCCTTCACCATACATAATATCAAATTCTGCTTGACGGAATGGAGGAGCAACTTTATTTTTAACCACTTTTACTTTCGAATGATTTCCGATTACCTCATCTCCATTTTTGATTTGAGTTGAACGACGGATATCCAAACGTACAGATGCGTAGAATTTTAAGGCGTTACCACCAGTTGTTGTTTCTGGATTTCCAAACATTACCCCAATCTTTTCACGTAATTGATTAATGAAAATCGCTGTACATTTCGTTTTATTAATTGTACCTGTCAATTTACGTAAAGCTTGAGACATCAAACGCGCTTGTAATCCCATACGAGAATCTCCCATTTCACCTTCAATCTCCGCTTTTGGAGTAAGTGCCGCAACAGAATCAATTACGATAATATCTATCGCTCCCGAACGAATTAAGTTATCTGCAATTTCTAATGCTTGCTCACCATTATCTGGTTGAGAAATAATTAAGTTTTCTACATCAACACCCAATTTCGCTGCATAATAACGGTCAAATGCATGCTCAGCATCAATAAAAGCAGCGATACCACCAGCTTTTTGCGCTTCAGCAATAGCGTGTAACGTTAATGTTGTTTTACCTGAAGATTCAGGTCCGTAGATTTCTATAACACGTCCGCGAGGATAACCTCCTACTCCTAACGCTAAATCTAATCCCAAAGATCCAGAAGGAATTACTTCTATTTTATCATCAACAGCCGAATCTCCCATACGCATTACAGTTCCTTTCCCGTAAGCTTTGTCCATCTTATCTAAGATTAGCTGTAACGCTTTCTTTTTATTGTCTAAATCGCTCATTATATTATTTTTTATTTTTCTAAAATTTGTTTTGCGTGTTCTTTTGTTTTCACTTTTTCGATTACATCTGTAATCACTCCTTTTTCATCAATGATGAAAGTTGTACGATGAATTCCATCAAATTCGCGTCCCATAAATTTCTTTGGTCCCCAAACGCCGAAAGCATTCAAAATTTCGTGATTTTCGTCTGCAAGCAAAGGAAAAAGTAAATTGTTTTTCTCTGCAAAATTCTTTTGTCTTTTCACAGAATCTGCACTTATTCCAACCAAATGATAACCTTGAGCTTTCAACGCATTTTCGTTATCGCGCAAATCACATGCTTCTGCTGTACAACCAGGCGTACTTGCTTTTGGATAAAAGAAAACGACTAATTTTTTTCCTGCAAAATCATGGTACGAAACTTCGTTTCCATCTTGATCAATTCCTTTAAAATCTGGAACTTTATCTCCTATTTTTAACATCTTGATTTGTCTTTAGAACTTCTCGTAAAAATAATGATTAAATCTTGAATCGTAACTGATTTAACTAATTAATCTTTTATTTATACTACAAATGTAATGTTATATAACGCCAAAATAAGTCGCTTAAACTTTACTTTTTAAAATGAAGGTAAAAAAAGGAAAAGCTGTTATTTAAAAACTTACGAAAAACCGGTAGTGCATTTGTAT
>NZ_DINY01000040.1:0-24585 GCF_002426075.1 Empedobacter sp. UBA5528
CAAATTCAGCAATGTTATTATGTAACAGGTGAAGTAGATTTTGCATTGATTATGGTGGTTAATACTATGCGAGAATACGAATCCTTGACTCGAAAATTATTTTTTAGTAACTCGAATATACGACGTTTTAAAACTTTTGTCAACATGCATACAGTTAAAACTGGATTACAAATACCATTACCTAAGAATGATTCATAGCTACTTTGTTACTATTGTTCTCTACTAAACTATAACAAGAAATTTAATAAATAGATAGGCTAAACTACTAATATTTATCTAAATACCACCATATCGTACGAAGCTACCTAGTATTAACATGATTATACTAATCGTTGTCACCGCTATAATATGAAATGTCATGAGAGGAAGTTTTGTATCATCTGTTTTTAAACGAGGAAGCACATAAAATTGAGCACTCAAAGCCAATAATACAATTGTTGCTAAGCCTATCAGTTTTAATGAGACAACTCTTTCAATGGGGTTTTCGAATTGAAACCAATTACTAATCTTGATCGTGTAGATATAAGACATTCTTACTCCTGTAATAACCATAACTAATAAAGCTGGAAGTCCTATTCGTTCGTATTTACTTTCAAAAGAGAACAATTTCTCTATCGATTTTTCTTTCCATACTTGTGGTAAAATAACCAAACTTAATATAATATGTCCACCAACCCATATCGTAGCGCCTATTAAATGGAAAATTAATAATAGATGTAATTCGTGCATATCAAGAAATATTAATTCATTTTATTGATGATCTTATTTTACTAAAATCAACTGACTATTTACTAAAGCCTCTAACTTATGTATAACATTTGGTTCTATCGTTATATAGTCACTAGAGCTTAATTCTATTGTTTGTTCATTTTCATCTGAATACACTACTTTTCCAGTAACACATAAAAGCAAAGCAGGTATTTTTGTACTGTGCTCTTTTAAAACACTTTTTTCTAATAATTGAATTGATGTTACATTACTAGATTCGCCTTTGAAAATACTTATCGCTCCAACGCTTTTATCAGTATCATGAATACTATTTAAATTTGGTAAATTTTCCATAATGAATTATTTATCTTCTAAATTTATTCCAAATCAATTAAATACTCGACCAAATCTATCTTATATTTTCTTATTTATACTCAGTAATAATTAATTTTTAAATCAATTACCATTTCAAATAAAAATCACTTCACTTCTCCCCTATTTTGTTCGCCCACTTTTTCCGAAACATTATCGAACAACACTCGAACAAATCCTATTTCTAGTTTTATGATTTTCACCTCAACCCCTCTCCAATAAAAGAAAGTTGTATTCTTGTTATTCTTGCCTTTATATTCAATCTCAAATTTTTTCAGCTGGGTTGTAAATAAAATAATAAAAGAGAAAATTCATAAATTTCATATTCAATCCCATTTCATTTTTACCTTCCAGATGAATGTATTTTTTAATTTCCTTTACGATAGAATGAATATCTTTTCCATTTATTTTAAGATATTTGTAATATGGATGGTAAAACAAGAGCAAATATAAAACCTGGTATGCTGGTTAATATTGTATTGAAAAAGGATCAACGAACTGGCGAATTGACTGAGGGTATCGTGAAAGATTTATTGACTTCTGCGCCTTATCATCATCGTGGTATAAAAGTTCGTTTGACGGATGGACAAATTGGACGTGTGCAAGAAATTATTGAAGACGATTTTTAGAATGCATCAAACTATAAATTAAAAGCTCTTATCAATACAGATAAGAGCTTTTTACAATTTTTCACCTTTGCCTTTTCTATTTCAACAAATAGATTTTAATTAACAAATTGTGTGTTATAACAACTTAAACCATCTATTTGAATAATTTTATTTCAAAATGCACAACTGGTTTTAATTAAGAATCCTATAAATCGGATATTGTCTGTAAGTATTCTTCTCAAAATAAGGCGAATTTTTATAAACCCAATCCAACTGTGCTTCGCCATCATTAGCAAACTCTGGTTTTAATGCTTTTTCTGCTTCAAATGCGGTTTTCAAAACCACATTATTTTTCAATAATTCAGCAGCTGTATCCTCAAAAATATAAGCCGAATAATATTCTTTCTGACCTAATATTCCATCGAAAAAATTCCAGTTAAAGAACGAATCCAATGCCTCTGGTTCTAAGGTTTCAAGAATATATTTCACTCCATCTTGTTGTGTTGGCACAATATAATCTCCTTCAAAAAATTTAAGCGATTTCATCGATTTTGTAACCACCGTTTCGTAATGATTATAATGTCCTTCATATGCATTTTTATTGGTTTTAAAATCTGATATTTTATACGATTCGACGTTAATTAATGTATCATTTTCTATTCGTTTCATTTGAATATCATTTCGTTGCAAAGCTTCTACAACGCGATATTCAGCTTGTGGAAGAACATAATATTTCGGAATTGTAATGTAACTAATTGGTTTTGCAGAATTGAATAATTTAATTTTTTTTGTAAATGGTTTCGATCGATCATAGTACAATCTATCTTTTCCCGAAACCGCACTTGGCTTGTATCCTGCTTCAAATCCTTTAAAATTCATTGTTGTAAATTGAGTAGAATCTATTTTCCAACGAATTCCATATTGATTTCCGACCTGATATTGTTTTAGATTTTCTTTTCGTAAATTTCTGATTGTCAAATATTCTTTATCTAAATTTTCTAGATTTACCAACATATATTTATACGTTGCGTCTACACGGTTTTCATAAGGCTTTAACATATGTGTTTCGGGCATTGTGCTTAGTGCATTAAACAATGTTGTATAACCTGTAGAATAGCGTGGAGAATCTTCGAAAGCTGCAAAACCAATATCAGGAACATCGCCATGTATGTTCACATATTGCGTACTTTCGTAACCATTTTTTTGCATTTCGGCTAGATTATTTGCTTGATATGTCGTATAAAAATAATCGCCCAAAACATTTCCTACACGCGCTTTAAAAGACGAAATATAGGTAAATGTGTACTGATAATCTGCCCCATTACTTACATGATTATCAATAAAAACATCAGGTTTCAACCAATGAAAAATCGTCTGAAAGCTTTTTGCATTTTTTGAATCATTTTTAATAAAATCTCTGTTCAAATCATAATTTCTGGCATTTCCACGAAAACCATATTGTTCAGGTCCATTCTGATTTACGCGCGAAAAAGCCCCTCTATTCAACATACCACTTACATTATAGGCCGAAATCGCAGCAATAATAAAATTCTTAAGCGGTTTAATTTTTTTCATTGCCAAATCTCGCATCAACATCATCGTCGCATCAATTCCGTCCGGTTCTCCAGGATGAATTCCATTGTTTACGAAAAGCACTGCTTTTGTTTTACGTAATTCTTTTATATCTTTTTCTTTAAATGGATTATAAACAACTACATAAATTGACTTTCCATTATCGTCTTCTCCTTTTTTTACATACTGTATTGTCTCAAAATTTTCCGCTAAATTTTGATAAAACACATTCATTTCATCATAGGTTGTAGTTTGATTTTTATTTCCTTTTTCGTAAGGAGTTATAAAATTATTTTGACCAAAAAGTAGTGTAGAAGTAAGAAATAAAAACAGTATTTTAAAATTCATATCATTAATTTCTTACTAAAATAGAGAGAATACAAAAGATTCAACATGAAAATGAATTATTTTTCTAAAATAATCTTCTACATACAGTAAAAAACATTTGAAATTATAAGGAGAAGCTCTTGTGGAGCTTAGGTAAACTTGTTACAAGTTGATTAATAAATTATATGTTCATTTTTTTTCTTGATAAAAAAAACGAACCAAAAAAAATCAAGTCCGTGCCTACAAGTCGGTCAATAACGACTACTCGCTAAATGCTTTAAATTATTCACATATAAAATGTGAACAGTAAATCATTTTTAACGCTCACTACGTAGAATTGACACTCGACTCTTCAGCAATGACAGCTTTAAAATTCGTTATTATAAGTGAATTTGAATATTGAAAAAGGAATTAAAAATCCGACGATTTAGTATCGAAATGAAATTCAATTCTAAATTATTGGAATAAAAAAAGTTGGAGTGTCTGAGTGGAACGAGTTGACAACTTTATGAAAATAATTTAGTTAGTTGAATCATTGAGAGACTACTGTCGGCATCTTTTTTTGTTTCGTTTTTTTTGGATGAACAAAAAAATGAAAAGAAGAAATATAGAATCACCCTATCCCTACTTCCTCTTATCATTTATTTTATTTAATTAACTCGTATATTACTGAAATTAAATAAATTAAAACATATAACAAAGTTCACGAATTCTACGACAGTGCAGATGTGCAAAGGCTACTTAACGTTAGTGAAAAAACGTTGTATCGCATGAGGAGAAACAAGACGATTCCTTGTTTTAAGCTCGGTAAAAAGTACTTTTTCCCAAAACATTTCTTTAATATAAAATTCTTGGATAAGAGCCTTTTTTGTTAAAGAATGTCTTATCCTAAAATAAGTTGACACCAAATCAACTTATCATGAAAGAATCATACTTAGAAAGAGAAAAGCGTACACAACGCGATTACACCTTAGGCTTTAAGTTAGCTGTTGTACGCCAAGTAGAAAAAGGCGGCTTTACGTATAAACAAGCCCAAAAACACTACGGTATACAAGTTCGACTAGGCACTCAATGGGGTTACCTGAGTTTAATAACAGATGCTTATTCAAGAAAAATAATGGGGTATTGCTTCCGTGAAGATTTATCAGCTGATGGTTGTATTGAAGCGCTTAACATGGCAGTAAATAACAGGCTTTATAATGAATCTATAATTCATCATTCTGATAGAGGATCGCAGTATTGCTCACATAAATATGTAGATTTATTACTCTCAAATAACATAGCTATAAGTATGACAGAAAAAGGTGATCCCTATGAAAATACAATGGCAGAAAGGGTTAATGGAATAATTAAAATGGAATTTAATTTATATGAAAGCACATTAGGTTTTGATCAGACAAAAATTAAAATTACTAATAGTATTAAAACTTATAATGAATTAAGACCACATACAAGTTGTGATTATTTAACTCCAAATGCTGCGCATTTGCAGTCAGAAAAATTAAAGAAAAGATGGAAAACTATAATAGAAGTTTTAATAATCAAAACTCCTTTGTATAGTAAATTTAGGATTAAGATCAATTGGTGTGTAACTATAACAGGATTTATTTAAAAACATGTATAGTTATTTTAGGACCGGGTCATTTGTTTATTCTAAAGCTAATACTTTACAGAAAAAAGAATTTGTAAACATAGTGTTCGACAGCAGTTTACACTATGAAAATGGGATTTATCAAATACCTACAATGATGGATTTATTTTCGAGTAACCATTTGAAAATAAAGGAAGAAAACTTTTTTATTTATACAAAAAAAGAGATTCTAAGTAATAGAATCCCTTTCAGCGGAGAGTGAGGGATTCGAACCCCCGGAGGTGTGACCCTCAACAGTTTTCAAGACTGCCGCATTCGACCACTCTGCCAACTCTCCAACACAGCGTTTATTGCCGTATTGCGAGTGCAAATATAGAACGCTTTTTCGAATTTGCAAATAAAAATTTTTAACAATTATTTTACGAAAACGTTTTCGTAAAATTCAATTCAATTTAAATTAAACAATAAAATAATGGTTAATAGCTACTTATTAGTATTCATAAAATTTAAAATTTCCTATTAAAAATTTATTTTTTTTCTATATTTTAGTATTTTCGTAGGAATAGTTGTGTTTTTATGACAATAATTAGTTTTTGTAAAAAAAATGTACGAAATCGTTATAATTGATTACTTTTGCCAAGAATTAAGTAAATAAACACAAATAAACATTTATTAAATGAACCACTCTTCTTATGATCAACAACTTGCATCTTTCAATGAAATGAGCAAAAAGGTTGTAGAATTCATTAAAATTGTTTCAGATTTATGGTATGATCAATCTGTTGAATTGGTAATTTTCCGTAATCAATTAGTTGATAAAAACGTTAGTGACATCGTAAATCTACATCAGTATGCTGAGGAATTTGTAGAAAAAAAGATTGCTATCGACGATACATTAGCGATTGCTAAAGCTATTTCTGAAGCTAAATTACCAGCTTCTAGACTTGATGTTGGAAAATTAGCTAAAGAATATATTTCTGGGAATTACGCTTCGGCAGAAGCTTTCGTTGAAGAGAAATTAGGTGCAAGCAAAAATGTAAAAAGTGTTGAACCAAAAGACGTTGTTTTATACGGTTTTGGTCGTATCGGACGTTTATTAGCTCGTGAGTTGGCTTCTCAAATGGGAAAAGGTCAACAATTAAGATTACGCGCTGTTGTAACACGTGATAAAAACGATCCTGTTTTGTTAGAAAAAAGAGCTTCTTTGTTACGTCATGATTCTGTTCATGGTGATTTTGACGGAAACGTTGTAGCTGATCACGAAAATAATGCTTTAATCATCAACGGAGTTTCTGTTTATATGATTTCTGCAGCTCAGCCAGAAGAAATTGATTATACTACTTACGGAATTAATAATGCTTTAATTATTGATAACACAGGTGTTTTTAAAGATGAAGAAGCGTTATCTCGTCATTTAAAATCTGTTGGTGCTGATAAAGTTTTATTAACAGCGCCAGGAAAAGGTGTTCCGAATATTGTTTACGGTGTTAATCATGAAGAATATAGCCCAGAAAATGTAAATATATTCTCAGCTGCTTCTTGTACAACAAATGCAATTACACCTATTTTGAAAGTTGTTGAAGATAATTTAGGTGTTGTAAAAGGGCATTTAGAAACAATTCATGCTTATACAAACGACCAAAATTTGGTTGATAATATGCACAAAAAATATCGTCGTGGACGTGCTGCTGCTTTGAATATGGTAATTACTGAAACTGGTGCTGGTAGTGCTGTAGCAAAAGCTTTACCAAGTTTAGCAGGTAAATTAACTTCGAATGCAATTCGTGTTCCTGTTCCAAATGGATCTTTGGTTGTCTTGAATTTAGAAGTTAGTAAAGATACTTCTGTAGAAGCGGTAAACAATTTGATGAAAGATGCTGCATTGAACGGAGAATTAGTTGAGCAAATTAAATTTTCGTTGAACAATGAATTGGTTTCTTCGGATATTGTTGGAACTTCTGCTCCGTCGATTTTCGATAGTAATGCGACAATTGTTTCTGCCGATGGTAAAAATGTTGTGATGTATGTTTGGTATGATAACGAATATGGATACAGTCACCAAGTAATGCGTTTAGCAAAACACATTGCAGGTGTTAGAAGATATACATACTATTAATAGTATTTTTTCCCTTTATTTAAAATTAATCCGTTAACATTTATTTGTTAGCGGATTTTTTTTGTAGGATATTCATTTAAAAATACTTAAGTAAATTTTATGTATTATTTTTGTTAATGTTATATTAATATTAGTTTAGAAAATTAACTTTTTTTAAAAAAAACTTAAAACAATTTATCGTATGAAAAAACTTTACTTTTTTAAATCATCCTTATTAACATTATTGTTATCAGGATTTGCTTTTGGACAGGGAACAGAAACTTTTGAGTCCCAAACAGCATTAAGTAGTTCTTATGCAACAGGATCATTTACTGGAGAAACAGGAGGAATTGTATGGAATTATACAAATGCAAGAAATGAAAGTACATATCCAATCACAAATAAAGGAATCCTATTTCAAGCTTCAGGAAATACATTAGAAACTACAATTTCTAATGGAATCGGAAAATTATCTTTTGATGTCAGAAAAGCTTTTACTGGAGGTTCAAATAATAGAAAGATTGAAGTATTAGTAGATAATGTAGTTGTTTACACTTCACCAACATTTGGAAAAGCACAAACGGATGCTACTATTCATTCATTTGAAGTAGAAATAAATAAGTCAGAGGCAGCTGTTATTACATTTAGAAATGCAGGACCACAACTTACTTTAGATAATATTTCTTGGACTGCCGCTGGAATAGCAACGGAAAAACCAGTTGTGTCTCCACGAACAATTACAGGAACTTATGGTGTATTATTGCCTGATGGAGCTGTGACAGCAACTAATAATCCTACCTTTTGGACTCAAACAGGTATTTTACCTTTAGGAATTACATTTGATAATGGCGTTTTCTCAGGTACACCTGAACAAGCAGGAACATTTACAGCACAGGTAGCAGCCACAAATCAATATGGAACTTCTGATCCGGCTACTATAACTTTTGAAATTGCAAAAGCAAACCAAACAGTAGATTATAACTTTGAAGCTTTAGTTCAAAACCAAGGAACCACTTTTTCTGGTTTACCATCACAAACAGATCAAGGGTTAAATATTGTGTATACTTCTGCTGATAATTCTATTGTTTCTATAAACGGAAATAGCTTATCATTTGATGGTATTGGTTCTACAACTATTAATGCAACTGCCGTTAGTAATAATAATTATAACGAATTTAGTACAACTTTTGATGTTTCAGTAACAGATCCTAATGCTACTTATTGTTTTGAGGAAACATTTGATGGTTTAAATGGTAATAATACAAGTACTGCAGGATCTAATAAGGCTTGGAATGGGAATTCTAATTTTCCTACTGTAGTTACTGTTTATCAAGCAGGAAATGCTATTAGGTTAGGTTCAAGTAATAACAAAGGGGGGATAACATCAAAAGTGTTAGATCAAATAGCTGGTAATGTAATAGTTTCTTTTGATGTAAAAGGTTGGACAGCAATTGAAGGAAGTGTCAATGTTACATTAGGTTCAGAAACTAAAAATGTTGTTTATACAGCGAAAATGGCAGATAATTTCGAAACACAAACTGTAAGTTTTGAAAACGTAGCTGCTGGTTCTACTTTAAAATTAGAAACATCGGCAAAAAGAGCATTTATTGACAATGTTAAAATTCAATGTTCAACAGCTGAAAACTCTACAACTTGGGACGGAACTGCATGGTCTAATGGAACGCCGGATCTTACAAAAGATGTAATCATCAAAGGTAAAGTAACAGTTGATACGCAATTAGAAGCTAAAACGTTTACAGTTTCAGATGCTGGAGGTTCAGTTGTCGTAAAGTCAGGTGCTCGTTTAATCGTTGATGGGAAGATCGACAATCAAGCTGGTCTTACAGGATTAGTTGTAGAAAATGGTGGTAATTTAATCCAAAATCAAAACGTTGCTAACTCAGGAGCAATTACAGTTAACCGCGATAGTAAATCGATGGTTCGTAATGATATGACGTTCTGGTCTTCTCCGGTTCAGCAGGAAGCATCGCAACAAACTATACGTTCATTCTCTCCGGAAACATTATACAATCGTTTTTGGACATATAATGAAACAACAGATGAATTTACTCAGATTTTAACTTCAGATACAGACTCAAAATTATTTGAACCAGGTAAAGGGGTTTCTATCCGTGTTAAAAACACTTTACCAACAGGGCAAAATACAATTCATAATGGTGCATTTTTAGGTGTTCCGTTCAATGGAGATATAACAGTTCCTGTTCAATTTACAGCAAATGGATACAATTTAGTTGGTAACCCTTATGCTTCTAACATTAATGTGGAAAAATTCTTATTAGCAAATGAGAATGTTAATTCATTATATTTCTGGACACATCAATTCCCTGTTGGTTCTTCAGAATATGCAAATAATTATGCCGCATTCAACGTTGTAGGTGGTGTTATTCCTGATTTGTCAAACATTTCTGTTGGACAAGGATTTATCGTAGGACTTTCTCAAGCTACACCTACAGTTAATTTTAACAATACAATGAGAACTTCGCAAGATGCATTTTTCTATAAAAATTCAATTGCAGAGAAAAACAGAATTTGGNNTTAAGTTTATCAAAAGAAAGTAAAACAATTAGCCAAATTTTATTAGCTTATATGGATGGAGCTACAAACGATGCGGATAATCAAATTGATGCAAAAGTGATGCAAAGAGGATCTTCAGCAATCTACTCATTGATTAATAATGAAGCATATGCAATCCAAGGACGCAGCTTACCTTTTAAAACTGATGATGTCGTAAAATTAGGTTTTGAAACTTTAGAGCAAGGAAATTACACAATCAATATAGAGAAAGCTGATGGGTTGTTTGAAAAAGGACAGATTGTTTATTTAAGAGATAAAGAGTTAAATCAAGTACATAACTTATCAGAATCAGCTTATTCATTCACTTCTAAAGCAGGAATATTTGATACTCGTTTTGAACTTGTGTATACAAATAAAACATTAGGTACAGATGAATTGTCAAAAGAAAATGTTATTGTTTATACTAAAAACAATACAATTGTAGTGGATGCAAAACAAAATAAAATTTCTTCGGTAGAGTTGTATGATATTCAAGGAAGAAAAATATTTGTGAAAAATAACATTCGTGCAAGTGTTTACCAAGTTGAATCTTCTGCAAAAGGAATTTTAGTTATAAAAGTTCTGACTGAAGACGGAAAAGTTAAGACTCAAAAAGTTGTAAACAAATAATTTAACATCTAATAAAATAGTACAATATGAAAAATATAAAACAAATTATCTTAGTTGCAGGAGTTTTGCATTGTTCAATAGGTCTATCTGCTCAAGAAAATAAGATTTCGTTCTTTGAATCAACTAATCAAAATGAAAGTTCTGCTAGACCAGGAACCGGTGGTGGTGGAACAGATGTTGAAGATGCTGATCCAGCACCAATCGATGATTATTTACCATTATTGGTAATAGGGGCAGGATTGGTTGCTTTACGTTTCAGAAAGCAGTTATTAAAAAACTAATTTCTAAATTATATAAAAAAAGAAAGCTTCTCTATTTTTGAGAAGCTTTTCTTATTTTATCTGTTCCAAACTATTCGCAATTGCTTTATATAGAACTTCACCCATTCTTTCACAATTTTCGTAAGATTGATCTTTATAAAACTTTGCAAAACCAGTTCGTAATTGTGCAACATTTTCTGGTTTAGAAATATGATCATTTTTCATGATTTTCATTAAATCACGAAAACGTTTCGAACTATTCGAAATTCTTTTCGAAATCAAGGATTTTACTTCTTTTCTATATTGATCGACAGAATTTGGTTTCAAGCGATTATTCACCAAATCAACCATAATTTTATTTTCTTTGAAATACTGTGGTCGATAAATTTTTAAATTTCCTTCATAACATTGTTGATCGAAATCTATTGGTCGAATTCTATAGATAACTTGATCAAAATCGTGAATTGGAATCACCACATAATTATACGATCGCATATCACCTAAAAGACCAATAAAACAGCGTTCATTGAACTTTACAAACTCTTTTGCAATCTGATTTTTCTCTAAATCATTACATTTATCCAAATAATTTTTGATAAAAACATCTCCTGGAATTCCTAAAATATGCTCTTCAATCAATGTATTTTTGTAGACCAAAAAATTGATTCGATGTGGAGACAAAATATCTTCTAATTCTAAACCATAAATACGCGAAGCATCTGCTTTTTTGATGTAAAAATTGGTATAATTATCATTCAAAATATTACGAACCCGAATACGAAAAGGTTTCGAATTTCCGAACGTACAATAATCAATAGAATCAACAACAAGATAAGGCAAAGACTCCTCATCTCCGTCTGAATGTAAGTAGGTGTAAATTCTGTTTAGACTATCTTGAATTTCCTGATGTTCCGAGTCGGTATAATAAACACCTAACCAATGCGTATCATTTCCTTCCTTATCTTCCAATGCTACACAACCCGAAAAACGCATCAAATCATCATATTCTACACTCGCTTTTGTTTTGCGATGATATTTCTCTAAATAATGATTTAATTCGTCACTCACAGGATAAATAGGCTTTCTAAACTCTATTTTTACATCTTTCATTTCATGCTTATTAGTCTATACGAAGATAGGTCTAAATTTATTTTTTAAAATTGTTTATTGGATTAATATTTGCTAAATTCAAACATAATCTAAATCTAAATAAAATGAATATTCAGGTCAGAAATTTGACTCTTGAAGATTATAGTGATTTGACTGAATCTACAAAAGAAGCCTATCACAATCAGCTTGGAACTTGGACTGTCGACGAAATTAAAGAATTATTAGCTATTTTTCCGCAAGGTCAACTTTGTGTTGAAGTGGATGGAAAAGTTGTTGCTTCGGCATTAAGTATTGTGGTTAATTCGAAAAAAACGAATATCGAATCGAATTATGATACGATAACATCTAATGGTAAATTTTTAAAACATGATCCAGAAGGTGATGTAATGTATGGAATTGAAGTTTTTGTTCATCCAAATTATCGTCAATTGCGCTTGGGAAGACGTTTATATGACGAACGTAAAGCGCTTTGTGAAGAAATGAATCTAAAATCAATTGTAGCTGGTGGACGTATTCCAAATTATCATAAATATTCGCAAGAATTATCTCCTAGACAATATATAGAAAAAGTAAAAAGTAAAGAAATTTATGATTCAACTTTAGCTTTTCAGATTTCGAATGATTTTAATGTTAAAAAAATCTTGAAAAATTATCTGAAAGATGATAAAGAATCCTTAGAATACGCCACTTTATTAGAATGGAATAATATCTATTACGAACCTGAATTGAAATCTAATTCACCGACAAAACGTACTATTCGTCTTGGTTTGGTGCAATGGCAAATGCGTTTATTTAATGGTTTACAAGATTTTTATGATCAAATTGAGTTTTTCGTAAGTGCGGTAAGCGATTATGGCTCTGATTTTATTATGTTTCCAGAATTTTTCAATTCGCCGTTGATGAGTCCATATAATCATTTGAAAGAGATTGAAGCGATGCATCAATTAGCAACGATGACGGACGATATTGTGAAGAAAATTCAAGAATTTGCAATTACATATAATGTCAATATTATTTCAGGATCTATGCCTCATCTAAAGGAAGGAAAACTATATAATACGTCATTTTTATGTCATCGTTCGGGGAAATTAGATTCGTATAGTAAAATACACATTACACCAAATGAGTTCAAATATTACGCATTGAATGGTGGCGATGAAATAAAAGTTTTTGATACCGACTGCGGAAAAGTAGGTTTACTAATTTGTTATGATGTCGAATTTCCTGAATTGAGCCGTATTTTAGCCGATCAAGGAATGGAAATTTTATTTGTTCCATTTATGACTGATACGCAAAATGGTTATACGCGAGTACGTAGTTGTGCGCAAGCTCGTGCAATAGAAAATGAGTGTTATGTGGCTATTGCAGGCTCTGTGGGAAATTTACCGCGTGTGAATAATATGGATATTCAATATTCACAATCGGCAGTTTTCACACCTTCAGATTTCTCTTTTCCAAACAATGGAGTTAAAGCAGAAGCAACTCCGAATACAGAAATGGTACTGATTTCTGATGTTGATCTTTATCTTCTAAAAGAGTTGCATGAGTATGGAACTGTAAAAACGATGAAAGACAGACGCAAGGATTTGTATGAAGTAAGACTAATAAAAACATAAAAAAAACCTCCAAATTGGAGGTTTTTTTTAGTTCTTATTCCCATTGGTTAGACTCGAATAAGAGCATAGACCTTAGGTTCGGTTAAGTATCTGTACTAAAATTAGAAATATTTTTTATAAGGGACAAATATTTTTTAGAAAACTTTGAACTTTAACATATTTCAATTTTGTTTTATAACTCTAATTCGAAGATTTGAATAAACTTTTCATTGAAATTATTTGAAACAAATTGATTAAAATAGATTTTTTTTCCATCGTTAGAAAAATGCGGAATTCCCGTTAATTCATTATTGATTTTTTGAACTTGATAGATTTGTTTAGATTTTTTTTCGGTTAAATCATTTAGATATATTTTATCGTTAACAAAATAAATAGCATATTTTCCGTTTGATGAAAGATTGAATGGAGAGGTAATCGAATTTTCTAAAAAAGAATATTGAATAATTTCATTCGAAACTAAATTTACACCAAATAATTGCGTTTTATCAAATTCATCTTCCATCAAAAAATAGATAATTTTCCCGCCAGGAGAAGAACGTAACCAATGTCTAAAATTACTAATTCCATGTTGAGTAAAAGTGATTCGTTTCTGCGAAATACAACTTGGCACATCTGGCAAAGTAGTTAAAGTTCCTTTTAAATTATCGTTTTCATCAAACCTTATTTCATTTGGAATTTCAGCAATAAAAATTTCCGTTTTCAAATTCCCTTTTTCATCACGCACATGTCCCTGAAATGCGATATTGTTTGTTGAGTTAATCCAACATTCATCAAAAGCTTTTTCGACTTCATCACTTCCATTTTTAGGATTTGTCACTATTTTCGAAACGATAATCGAGAACATTTCACCAAAATTATTCTCTAATGTTTTATCAAAATCAACCTCAACTTTTTTTGGAAACATCATTCCAACCACTCGCTGATCTTTTATGTTAGAATTGTGTTTGGATTCTTGTTCCAAGACATAATCGTTGTAAGTAAAACTAATCCAATTCTTCTCTTTTTGCCACGAATGCGAATGTGTTCCTCCACGCAAAGCACCATTTGTAAAGGGAAAATTTATATTTCGAGCATCCATAAAAATAGGCTGATTTGGAAATTCTAAATCAATTGTGACACCTGTCCTTCTTGTTGCCGAATACGGATTTGCTTGATTCGCATTTCGAATACCATGAATAAAAATAACTTTATTCTCAACTTGCGAAAAAGAGGCTGCACCTACACCAGGACCAAACTCTGTTTGATTATTTGTTGTATAAATAATTTCGGATTCGTAAGTTTTCGTGTGAAGTAAACAGATAGAAGAAGTCTCTCCTATTTTTGTATCATCATTACGTGTATCAAAAACAAGATAATTGCCATCAACCGATTGAATTTGATTATGATGAAGCGTATGTCCAAAATCATCATAAGTTAACTGCTTTACCATATCGTATTGTTTAATAATATTTTATTTACTTAATAAACATTTAACAAGCAACTAAAAACGTAATTATTTGATTACTAGAAACATTCTTTATAAAAATTTGTTACAAAACTGTATTTTATTTTTTTTTGTCTAGATTAATTATAATTAAAAATATAATTTTTTCAATGTTTTATTTTCCTTAGTATAAGTTTTGTTAAACCTTAAACAACAAAGGTAATATTTAATGAAGATTTTGGAAAATCTACAACCAGAATTGATTCGCAATATGTTCCACAATCTGGAAATAATAACAACAATTAAATAGTTTTACTCGTATAGACATGTTGTCAATGATATTATTTCTCCTTATCCAAAACAATTGCCTTTTTTGATGGTAAAGTTTGGAATTTCTGGAAGTAGAAAATAAAAGCTCAGTTACAGACTGAGCTTTCTTTTATTTATACCAACTACTATACATCAAATAATTATTGGCGATTCTTTCTATTTCTCCTTCTTTCAATTCTTTTGGAACATCTTTAATTTTTTTCGCTGGAATTCCAGCCCATAATTCTCCTTCTTTTACATGCGTTCCTTTGGTTAAAATTGCACCAGCAGCAATCAAAGAATTAGATTCAACAATGCAATCATCCATCACAATTGCGCCCATTCCAACCAAAACATTATCATGTATTGTACAACCATGTACAATAGCATTATGCCCTATCGAAACGTTATTTCCAATTGTTGTTGGCGATTTTTGATACGTCGCATGTATTGTTGCGTTATCCTGAATATTTACTTTATTCCCCATTTTAATATAATGTACATCTCCACGCACAACTGCTGAAAACCAAATTGAGCAATCATCTCCCATTTCTACCTCTCCTACAACCACAGCATTATCCGCTAAAAAGCAGTTTTCACCGAACTTTGGTGTATGCCCATTTAATTCTTTAATTATTGCCATAACAAAATCTATAATTCTAATGATAAAGATACATTTTTATAGCGTATTTTTGTAGAACTATGAGAGTATACGAAGAAATTACACCAAATAATAACGTGATGAAGTTCGTTTGTGACGAGACTTTAACACAAGGTGGCGTGGAATTCGATAAAGAATCTACAGCTACCGAATCTCCTTTAGCGCAAGTTTTATTGACTATACCATTTATTCAAAAAATATTTATCACAGCGAATTTTGTTGCGATAGAAAAAATAGATGCTGTTGATTGGGCTGATGTTACAGAAGATTTGAAAGAAATTATCAATGAACATTTAGAAGAAAATGCAATTTTAGCACCAATGAAAAAGGCTCCTATTTCTATTTATGCAGAAATGACGCCTAATCCTGCTGCGATGAAATTCGTTTCAAATTCTATGTTAGCGCCAGAAATCATCGAGATAAAATCGAGAGAAAAAGCTGCTGGAGTTCCATTAGCTGTTGCGATTTACAAAGAATATCCTTTTGTTGAAGAAGTTTTTATTGTTGATAATTATGTTTCTTTAACGAAAAACGAAACAGAAGATTGGTCACTTTGGGCAATGGATGTTCGTTCGTTTATTACGAATTATTTACAAGCTGGAGGTCCTGTTTTTGATGAATTTTATGAATTCACAACAGAAGCTCCTGAGCATGTTGTGGTAAAACCTGCTGAAGAGTTTTCTTCTGTTGAACAACAAATCAAAGCTATTTTAGACGAATATGTTCAACCAGCAGTTGCAAATGATGGTGGAAATATCGAATTAATTGAATTTGATGAAGAAACGAGAACAGCAAAAATGTTATTACAAGGTGCTTGTTCTGGTTGTCCGTCTTCTACAGCAACGCTTAAAAATGGTATCGAAGGTATTTTAAAACAAATGATGCCTGATGTTGTAGACAACGTTGAAGCTGTAAACGGATAAGATTAAACACATAGCATAGTATCAAAAAAAATCCAACTCGTTTTGAGTTGGATTTTTTTATTTAATATCTCTCGATTATTCATCAAAAAAGTCGATAGAACGGCGATAATTATAAAAAAATAATCTTCTGCGAGCTTCTAAATCATTGACACGAATCGACGAAACATCATCAATCTGAAAATACAAAGAGCCTTCGTCCGTTCCTTCCGAACCAATACATTTCAACTCAAAATCATCTTCAGTTAAATTTCGAATAAAACCTGCAAAACGACTATTATTGTTTAATTGAATACGTGATACATATTCGGTTTGATCATTTATTTCGCCTAAAATTTGACGAACCCAATTTTCTTCTGCTGTTGCATTAAATGTAATTGGATTTTCTTGATCCAAATCGGTGTGATGTTCTTTCAAATAATTAAGACATTTGCAGTAATCATCAACATCTATTCGACTAATTTTAAAATAAGGTTCGATTAAAATTCCATCTTTTTTACCATATTTCGAAATGTGTTGCATTGTAAAAAATTCGTCATTAAAATCTAAAATATATCCAGCCCAAAAATTGTCTCCTTCGGGATCATTGTAAACGGCAATAATTGATTGATTTTCTTTTGAGTGTTGTAATATTTTATAGAAGTTAGAATTCATATTTCTTTGAGTTAAAAAGTCAAATTACGAATCTTTATGGATAAAAAAAAAGGTTCTTGATTAGTTCAAAAACCTTTTCTTTCTATTAATTTGCTTTTCGGAATATCGAAGCTTCATAACTTAATGATTGCCAATCTCCTTTTTGCAGATTATCTAATTTTATTTTTTTGTAGATATTTTCTTCTCCCGCAACAGTTACCGTGAATTGTGTACGATCTAAAATATTTTTTTCTGAAATTGTATAATTAATATCAAATTTCTTTTTTGTCAATTTCTCTACAATTGGTTTTAAATAAGCTATAGCAGCTTCAGAATTTTTGAATTGTTCGTTTTGTGGAAATTGTACATCAAAATATCCTTCGTATGTAAAATCTGGTTCTGTAATAATTAAATTATAAGGATCCGCAAACAAGGCTGGACGCTGTTTTTGGTATTCTTTTTCAGTTTTATATTGACGTTTTTCTTCTTTATAAATCAACGGATATTTATCAGCAAGAACAGCTAATTTATCGGCATCATAAGAATACGGAATTCCGTCATGGAAAACATTGTAAAACGCAGGATTCACCAACCATTGATCGACAATTTTCTTATCTTTTACCATATAAATCATCACTCCATTTTCTTGCGCTTGAAAAGTAGACGATTGATATCCATACTCCAAAATTGGTTTTCCTAATTGTATAGCCGCAGCATTTTCTAACATAAAATTAAACTTCTCATAAGCCTTTGTTTCATCGCTTAAAGGAGCCATTCCATATACTTTTGTCGAAGCATCTACATTTTTATCATTAATCATAGAGGTTACTTGCGCTGTTGCAAAATTTGCAAGAACAACAGTGGCTGTAAGTAAAATTTGTTTTATCATGTATTGTATATCTTTATTTTAAAATGTGTTCCAAATTTATTGATAAATTTCGATAGTTATCTTACCTGATTGTGTAATACTTCCGCGATACATTCCGGCAGTGTTAAAAGGAAAACTTGCTTGACCATTTTTATCTAAAATAATCATTCCGCCATCGCCTCCTAAATCACCAATTTTCTTAATAACTTCTTCACCAGCTTTTTTCGAAGAAAGTTTTTTGTAATTCATCAAAGCCGCAACATCATATGCCGCAACAGCTTTAATAAAATATTCGCCCCAACCTGTACTCGAAACACCAACTTCGCTATTTGCATAGGTTCCAGCTCCGATAATTGGCGAATCACCAACACGACCAAAACGTTTATTTGTCATTCCGCCAGTCGAAGTTCCTGCCGAGATATGACCTTTATTGTCCAAAGCAACTGCGCCAACTGTACCAAATTTTTCATCAACAAAATTGAATGGAACATACGCTTGTGTTTTAGCATCGTGGTCTAATTCCATTTTTTCTTTGTCTTTTTCCAAAACTTTTTGAAGAGAATTCCAGCGTTCCTCAGTTTTAAAATAACTTGGATCAACAATTTCTAAACCTCTAGTTTGAGCAAATTCTTCTGCTCCTTTTCCAACCATCATCACATGAGCAGAATTTTGTAAAACAGCTTTTGCTGCTAAAATTGGATTTTTAATCGTTGTAACTCCAGCCACAGCACCAGCTTGCATTGTATTTCCAATCATCAACGAAGCGTCTAATTCATTTTTACCTTCATGCGTAAAAACCGCTCCTTTTCCTGCATTAAACAAAGGTGAATTTTCCATTACTTTTATGGCTTCTATCACTGCATTTTCACTTTCGCCACCTTGTTTGATGACTTCATAACCTTTTGTCAAAGATTCAGCTAAAGCATCTCGGTACGCTTTTTCCTTTTCGGGTGTCATATTTTTTTTCAGAATTGTACCAGCACCACCATGAATTACCAAAACAACTTTGTCTTGTTTCGTTTGTGCATATGTAGAGATTGTCAAAACTGATAAAATTAAACCGACTATTTTTTTCATGTGTAAAATTTTATTCAACGTCTAAAAATAGAAAAGTTTATAGAAATTAACTATTTTTAGCATTGAATTTGATAACGAAATATCAACAACTGTTATTAAACAAATAAATTACCTATGAACTCTAATAAACACTATCTTTCTAACAATGTCTTGTTACAGTTAGCATTTATTGCAATAATACTTTTAGTTTTTGGATTAATTACCAAAAATCTTTTAGCATTTTTCCCTGGACTTCTCGGTNNTGTGTTTGTATGTTTTGCTTTTAAATCCTTTGCAATGGCTAGTGAAAGTAAAAAAATGGAACAAATTAGCAAGTGTAATTATCTTAATGATTAGTAGCGCGATTTTGATTATTGGACCTCTTTATTTATTAATTCAAATGTTAACGAATAAAGTAATGGTGCTATTAAATGACACAGCTCAAATTAAAACAGATGTCAATAAAATTATTCAAATGTTGCAAACCAAATTTCATATCGATGTGTTTAGTGCAACAAACATTGAAAAAATAACACAAGTTGGAGGTAAATTATTAGAAAAAACACTGAATGCTTCAATGGATATGACAGTTCAGTTGGGTGTTGCTTTCCTTATTTTGTATTTTATGTTGATGAACCATCAAAAACTTGAAAATTGGTTTTACAGAACAATTCCGCTTAAAACAAGTAATTTAGTCAAAATGAACAAAGATTTGAAAGATTTAGTTATTTCAAATGCTGTCGGAATGCCATTAACAGCCTTTCTACAAGCAATAATTGCCTACATTGGATATCTTATATTTGGTGTAGATGATGCGTTTACTTGGTTTATTTTAACCATTTTTGCTGCAATGTTGCCTGTCGTTGGTGCCGCACTTATTTATGTACCTCTTGGACTATTTTTACTTGCAAAAGGTGAAACTGGATCAGCGGTTGGATTATTAATTTATTGCTTTGTAATTGTTGGGCTTTCAGATAATTTAATCCGTTTAGTTTTACAAAAAAAAATGGCAGATGTTCATCCATTAATTACTATTTTTGGAGTAATCGTTGGTTTAAATCTATTCGGATTTATCGGAATTATATTTGGACCTATCTTATTTTCAGTATTCTTTTGGTTAGTCAAATTGTACAAATACGAATTTATTGATCCAAATCCTGAAGATTAATTATTATTAAAAACCAATTAAAAATGAGTATAGAAAACTTTAAATTCTTTAAACCTTTAGAACCACGTTGGAGCGATTTTGATCCAATTGGTCATGTAAATAATGTATTTTATTTCGAGTATTTCCAGATCGGTAGAGCCTATTATATGATGGCTTCGAGCAAAAAATGGCAATGGACGCGACACATGTTTGTCATTGCACATATGGAAGCGAGTTACCAAAAAGAATTACGTCCAAATGCGATAGAACCTCGTATTGGTGTACGAGTTACAAAATTAGGAAATAAGAGTTTCGATTTTGAATATATTGTCACAAGTAAAAGCGAAAATGGTGAAGATGTTATTCATTGTATCGGAAAAAGTACACAAGTAATGTACGATATGGAAGAGAAAAAATCGATGGAATTGCCAGATTGGGTAAAAAATGATTTTAAGAATTACGAAGGTAATCTTTAGAAAATAATCCTAAAAAAAATACAACAGTAGTTAAGTCTTTTCATTAGATAATGATTAGATTTAACTACTTTTTCTTTTTAAACTCGTTGCGTTATGAAAAATTTGTTTTTAATGCGTCATGCAAAAAGTAAATGGAACGAAAATGTTTCAGATCAATTTCGTTCTATCACAGAGATTGGTGAATTCAAAACGAAGAAAGTAGCAAATTATATTCATCAAAATTTTGAATTGAAATTTGATCAAATATTTTCGAGCAAAGCAGTTCGAGCAAAAGAAACTTCTCTACTTGTCAAACCTATTTTATTTCCTAATCAAACCATTCATATCGAAGATGATTTGTATACTTTTTCGCATTATTTATTAGACAAATGGATTAGAAATTTGGATAATGAATTGCAAAATGTTCTTATTTTTGGACATAATCCTGCGTTTACAGATATTACCAATCAGTTAGGAAATGAAATGATTTACAATCTTTCGACTTCTGGATTTGTCTGGATACAGTTTGATTCTGATAATTGGAAATCGATTCAAAAAGGAAAAACTATAAAAATAATTTTACCTAAAGAAATTAAATGAAAAAATATATAAACCGCGAAATCAGTTGGCTTTCTTTCAATGCGCGCGTGTTGCAAGAGGCTTCTGACGAAACAGTTCCGTTGTTAGAACGAATTCGTTTTTTAGGAATTTATTCGAACAATTTAGATGAATTTTATTCGGTTCGATATTCTACAATTTTGCGCTCGATACAGTTCAAAGATGTAGAAATTGTTTATCAAAATATTGTACCAGATCAAACGGACGAAGAATTGATCGATGAAATCAATGAAATTGTGCGTCAGCAGCGAGTCCAGTACGATGATTTGCATAATCAATTATTCAAAGAATTAGAGAATCACAATATTTTTGTGATAGATGATACATCGATTCCTGAGAATTATTTAGAATTTATTTCCGAATATTTTTACAACGAATTTATTCATACGGTTGGAGTTTTTATTTTAGATGATATTAAAAAAGCACCGCCTTTACGCGATGGATCGTTCTATTTAGCGGTGAAAATGCAATTAAAAGACAAAGTTCAATATGCACTTTTGATTGTTCCAACGCATTTATTTTCGCGTTTTATTGTGCTTCCAAAGTATGATCAAAATACGTATGTCATGTATTTGGAAGACATTATTCGTTTTCATTTGAAAGATATTTTCAAAATGTTTGATTTCGAAACAATTGAAGCACATTCCATCAAAATTACACGAGATAGCGAACTTGATTTTGATAACGATTTAGAACATAGTTTATTAGAAAAAGTCATCAATAGTTTAGAAAATCGTAAAAAAGGTGTTCCTGTCCGATTAGTTTATGATGCTGAAATTGCACCAGATACGTTGAAATTTTTCTTGAAAAAATTACGATTAGATGAATATGATAGTATCAATCCGGGAGGAAAATATCACAACAAACGAGATTTGATGAGCTTTCCAAGCTTTGACATTCCAAATTTAACGTACGAAAAAATAAAACCAATTATTCAGAAAAAACCTTTTGAATATAACAGTTATTTTCAGGCTTTTACGGAAAATGAGGAAATGATGATGGCGCCTTATCACGATTATTCTTTGTTGTTAAAATTTCTTCGAGAAGCTGCAATTGATCCTAAAGTAACCAAAATAAAAATTACAATTTATCGTGTTGCAAAGGATTCGCAAGTGATGCATTCGTTGATAAACGCAGCGATGAATGGAAAAGAAGTAACAGCTGTTTTGGAACTTCGTGCGCGATTTGATGAATCGAATAATGCGATGTGGTCGAAAAAATTGCAAGAAGCTGGTGTGAATGTTATTTTTGGGGTTCCGGGGTTGAAAGTACATTCGAAAATTGGTTATATCGAACGTAAACCAGAAGGAATGTTGGCGCAGAAATATGTGTTTATTAGCACAGGAAATTTTCATGCAGGAACAGCAAAAATTTATACAGATTATACGTATTTCACAACCAATCCGGGAATAACAAAGGATGTTGAACAGATTTTTAAATTTTTCGGAGCTAATTATTTGAACTTAACGTACAATCATTTATTGGTTTCACCTTATGGAACGCGTAAAAAAATTGTCAAGATGATTAAACGAGAAATCAAAAATCATCAAGCTGGTTTACCTGCGGAAATCAACATGAAACTAAACAGTTTAAGCGATAAACAAATCATTGATTTATTGTATAAAGCTTCTCAAAAAGGAGTAAAAGTCCGTTTGGTTGTGCGTGGAATTAATTGTTTGATTCCTGGAGTTAAAAATCTTTCCGAAAATATTGAATGTGTCAGCGTTATTGATAAATTTTTGGAACATCCGCGTGTGTATTGGTTTAAGAATGCAGGCGATGACAAAGTTTATATTTCCTCTGCAGATATGATGGAACGTAATTTGGATAATCGTGTAGAAATTGCGTGCCCGATTTACGATCATAAATTCAAAAAAATAGTTATGGATACGTTTAATTTGAGTTTTGAAGATAACGTAAAAGGTCGCCAAATAACGGCTGAATCTTCTTTAGAATACAAACGAAACAATAAAAAACCAAACCGCTCTCAGTTTATGACCTATGAATATTTTAAAAAATTAAACGAACAAGAAAATGAAGATTAGAAAATTAGGAGCAATAGATATTGGATCTAACGCCATGCGATTGTTGATTAATTATGTTTACGAAGAAGAAGGTCGTACGCCAATTTTTAATAAAACCAGTATTGTGAGAATGCCTATTCGTTTGGGACATGACGTTTTTATTGATGGACAAATTTCCGAAACAAATATAAATCGTATCTGTGATGCTATGTTGTCTTATGCATTGATGATGAAGGTTTATGATATTGAAATTTATAAAGCTTATGCAACTTCTGCCATGCGCGAAGCCAAAAATGGAAAAGATGTTGTAAAAAAGGTGATTAAAAAATCTGGAATTAACATCGAGATTATAGATGGAAAAACCGAAGCTGAATTACTTTTTAATACAGAATTAGGTGATTTTATACAAGACGAAAAAATCTATTTGTATGTAGATGTTGGTGGTGGTAGTACCGAATTAACATTATTAAAAGATAATAAGGTTTTTACGTCAAAATCTTTTGAAGTAGGAACTGTACGTTTGTTGGAAAATAAAGTTTCACCAAATACTTTTAACGAAATGAAACAATGGATTCACGAAAATATTGGTGATGATGAAGTCGAATTAATTGGTTCTGGTGGAAATATCAACCATGTGTACAAATATTCAGGCGTAAAACTAGGAATGCCTTTGAGTAGTGTTTATGTCAAAAAACATTATCAAATTTTACAAACGATGACTGCGGAAGAACGTATGCAGAATTTCAATATGAAACCCGACCGTGCTGATGTAGTGGTTTATGCATTAGAAATTTATAGTAATGTACTAAAATGGTCGCATGCAAAGAAAATTCATGTTCCGAAAATTGGACTTTCGGACGGAATTATTCGAAAAGTATATAAAGATTTAGAAAAATAAATACTTCTATTATAAGGTCAGATTAATCTGGCCTTTTATTTTGATTAAAATTTTATAAAACAAAAAAAAGCTTGAACAAATGTTCAAGCTTTCAGCGGAGAGTGAGGGAT
>NZ_DINY01000040.1:24632-34891 GCF_002426075.1 Empedobacter sp. UBA5528
GCAAATATAGAACGCTTTTTCGAATTTGCAAACCTTAATTTAAAGTTTTTTTAATACAAAAACATAGTTTATTCAGTATCAAATAAATATTTTAAAAAAAATTATACAATAACGACCAAAGCTATCTGAATAAGGAAACCAAGCGTAAAAAACAAAGCGGCAAACTTCAATAAAGTAAAACGAAAAGTTTCATTCAAGATTAATTTATTGACCAATGGTTTCGAGATTTTTTCGTCCAAAAGCTTTTCTACTTTTTTATAGAAAATCAATAATAAAATTATAATCATTATAACAACGACAAATACAAAAAAAGAACTCATCGAATGATAAAACATCACTCCCATCGCCATTCCTAATACAGCTAATATTAATTGTGGCAACTGATTAATTGCTTTCCGAATCATTTCTTCGGTTTTACTTAACCAATCAGCTCCAAGAATTTCTGGCGCAGCCATCCAAAATGCAAGAAATTGCAATATCAAACCAAGTAAAGTAAAAATTTTTATCATTCTCAAAAATTCAATTATAGTTAAAGATAAAAAAAACCGTTTAAAATAAATTAAACGGTTTTCATATTATTCTTTTCAAAAAAGATTATTCTTCCTCTTCTTCGTCTTCTTTCATCGTATGATAAACGTTATTTACGTCCTCATCTTCATCAAATTTCTCTAACAATTTTTCGATGTCAGCTTTTTGTTCTTCTGTTAATTCTTTTGTTGTTTGTGGAATTCTTTCAAATTCTGATGAAATAATTTCATATCCACTTTCTTCCAAAGATTTGAAGATTGTTCCGTAATTCTCAAAAGGTGCAATTAATACAATTCCATCTTCATCCTCAAAAATCTCCTCTACTCCAAAGTCAATCATTTCAAATTCTAATTCCTCTAAATCTAGATTTTCAGGTTTTTGAATCTTGAAATTACAGATATGATCAAACATAAATTCAACAGAACCTTGCGTTCCTAATTGTCCATTACATTTACTGAAATAAGAACGAACGTTAGCTACTGTACGATTGTTGTTATTTGTAGAAGTTTCAACTAAAACGGCAATTCCGTGAGGTCCATAACCTTCAAAAATAACTTCCTTATAGTTTTCTGTATTTTTATCAGATGCTTTTTTGATTGCGCGTTCGATATTATCTTTAGGCATATTTACAGCCTTCGCATTCTGAATTACCGCGCGAAGATGAGAATTTGAATGCGGATCAGGTCCTCCTGCTTTTACTGCCATTACGATATCCTTCCCAATTTTAGTAAACGCTTTAGACATTGCTGCCCAACGTTTTAATTTACGTCCTTTTCTAAATTCAAATGCTCTTCCCATTTATACTTGTTTTAATAGTTGCAAATTTATTCATAAAACGAAAAAAATCCAAGAACTATGTCTTGGATTTTTAAGTTGTTAATATTTTAGAATAATTATTTCAATCCGTGGTATTTCAACATTGGTTCAATTGAAGGATTTTTACCTCTAAAATTTTTGTAAATCACATTCAAATCATCCGAATTCCCTTGAGAAAATACTTTATCTCTCAAAATTTGACCATTTTTACGTGACATTCCTCCATTTTCTATTGTCCATTCGTAGGCATCATGGTCTAACATTTCTGCCCAGATATATGCAAAATATCCCGCTGCATATCCTCCACCAAAAATATGGCTAAAATAAGAAGAACGGTAACGAGGCGGAACTTGTGGTAAATTTGTTTTATTATCAATTAAGGCTTGTTTCTCAAAATCGTCTACGCTTGTGATTGTTTTATCGACAGAAACAGTGTGCCAAGATAAATCTAAAGCCGCAGCAGAAAGTAATTCTGTTAACGTATAACCTTTGTTAAAGTTAGATGCTTTTTTCATTTTTTCTACCAACACATCAGGAATCGCAGCTCCTGTTTGATAATGCTTTGCATAATTTTTTAGGATAGATGGCTCCGTTACATAATGCTCGTGAAATTGAGATGGAAACTCTACAAAATCTCTTGAAACATTTGTTCCAGATAAAGTTGGATATTTTTGATTCGCAAAGAAACCGTGCAATGCATGTCCAAATTCGTGGAAAGTTGTTACCACATCATCATACGAAATCAATGCAGGTTGACCATTTGCAGGTTTTGTGTAGTTTCCGACATTATAAATAACAGGTTTTGTGCCAAATAAGTGCGATTGCTCCACGATATTACTCATCCAAGCTCCCCCTTGTTTAGAATCTCTTTTGAAATAATCTGTATAAAATAATCCCAATTGCGAACCATCTTCATTAAACAATTCGTACACTTTTACATCTTCATGCCAAGTTGGTATATCTGTACGTTTTTTGAATGAAATTCCGTACAATTCTTTCGCCATAAAGAAAATTCCATTCTCTACAACTGAATCTAAAACGAAATAAGGTTTCATTTCATTTTCGTCGATATCATATTTCTCTTTACGAACTTTCTCCGCATAATAGTTCCAATCCGCAGCTGTTAATGTATTTGCTGGATTTTCTTTCTTCGCTAAGGCTTCAAATTCTTTTGCATCTTTTTGTGCCATTGCAGTTGCTGCCGGAATCATTTGATTTAAAATTCCTTTTGCTGCTGTAGGATTTTGCGCCATTTGATCTTGCAAATTCCATTCTGCATAATTTGCAAAACCTAATAATTTAGCTTTCTCCGCACGTTTTTTAACCAAAGTTAAAATTGTATAACGTGTATCATTTTCGTCTTTTTTCTCTGTTCTAATCCAAGCTGCATCAAATAATTTTTTTCTTGAAACTGCATTGGTCATATTTTGTAATTCAGGTTGTTGCGTTGTATTCAATAAACTGATTAAATATGTACCATCAGCTTGTTTGAAAGCCTCTAAATCAGCATCACTCAAACCAGCTAATTCTTCTTTCGTAAAAGTAACGCCACCAGATTTTGTTCCTTTTAATAATTGATTGGAGAATTTAGTTTCTAAAGAAGCGATTTCTCCATTCAATTTTTTCAATTCATCTTTTTGTGCAGCAGATAAATTTGCGCCAGCCAATTCAAATCGTTGATAATATACATCTAACAAACGAGATGACTCTTTATCTAAATTCAATGATTTTTTATTGTCATGTAAAGTTTTTACACGTTGAAATAATTTATCATTCAAATAAATGGCATCGCTATGAGCCGCAAATTTAGGCGACATTTCCTCCTCAACTGCTTGCAACGTTTCGTTTGTATTTGCTCCAGTCAATAATCCAAAAACATGATTAACTCGTGTTAATAATTGACCCGATTTTTCCATCTCAACTAATGTATTTTCGAAAGTTGGTGCTTCAGAATTATTCGCAATTTTATTGATTTCGACTAATTGTTCAGTCATTCCTTGCAACAAAGCAGGTTTGAAATCTTCGTTTTTAATTTTCGAAAAATCAGCAGTTTGATAAGGCAAAGTGCTCACTTCAAAAAAAGGATTTTTATCGTTCCACATACTATTTGTTGACTTTTCGCTACAAGAAGTGGTTAGGATTGACGATCCAACCATCATTCCGTAAAAAAGTTTTTTATTAAACATTTTTATAATTTTTAGACCTAACGAAGTTAAAACTTATAATGTTAAATTTCAAAAATATTCAATTTTTCATTCAAACAATGGGAAATATTTAAGCTAAATCTTAAAAGTTAAATAATTAATAAACCTTACCGAAAAGGTTGAATTTTCTTCAACGAAAATAATTATCTTTGAAAAAGAGTGAGGAAAAATTTCACTCTTTTTTATTACCCTAAAAATCAATCCATTTTGTATTTAGATTTAGAAGAATTAAAATATTTATTAGCTGAAAGTGTTGAAGAATTGCCAAGTTGGGAATCACACCAAAAGCTTTCACCTCCATATCGTCAAAAATTTGATTTAGAATATGTAAAACGTACCAATCCTAGAAGTGCGTCTGTGATGATTTTATTGTATCAAAACGAAGATGGAGAAGTTGAATTCCCAGTAACCATGCGTGTTTCTTACGAAGGAGCGCATTCGCATCAGTTTTCTTTGCCAGGTGGACAATTTGAAGAACAAGATATTAGTTTTGACGAAACTGCTATTCGCGAAACTATGGAAGAACTTGGTGTAGAGTACGAAAACATTGAGATTGTAAGACAATTGAGCGAAATGTATATTCCGCCAAGTAATTTCTTGGTTTATCCTTACATCGGAATTTATCATGGAGAACCACATTTCAATCCAGATGAGCGCGAAGTACAATACGTTGTTCCATTAAATTTGGAAGCTTTTTTGAATGCTGATTACGAAGTTTTTGAGAGAGAATTTTCTGGTCAAGTTGTCGAAATTCCTGGTTATAACATTGGTGATGATGAATTTCTTTGGGGCGCAACGGCAATGATTTTAGAAGAATTTAAAGATTATCTAAAAATCGTATTAAATTTGTAACTTAAACAATTAAGAACTCGTGTCTCAAAAAGCAAAGAAAAAGAACGCATTTCGCGATTCATTTGGACATTTATATTTCCTAAAAAGGACGTTAATTTTCTTATTAGGATCATTTACTTATAACCGTTACAATGGTTTTAATAAATTAAAAGTTAGCGGTACAAAAAACTTGGTTCATTTGCCAGCTCAAAATGTATTATTCGTTTCGAATCATCAAACTTATTTTGCTGATGTTTTCGCGATGTATCATGTATTTTGTAGTGTAAAAAATGGTTTTATTGATACCATCAAAAATCCAATTTATTTACTTAATCCTAAGATTGACTTTTATTACGTTGCCGCTGAAGAAACAATGAAAGATAATCTTTTGACGAAATTATTCGCCTACACAGGAGCGGTTACCGTAAAAAGAACGTGGCGTGCAAAAGGAGAAAATGTAAATAGAAAAGTAGATTTAAGCGAAATTAACAATATTGATATTGCGTTGCAAAGTGGTTGGGTAGTAACATTTCCGCAAGGGACTACAACTGCGTTTGCACCTGGTCGTCGTGGAACTGCACATTTAATCAAGAAAAATAAACCAATTGTAATTCCAGTTGTAATTGATGGTTTTCGTAGAGCTTTTGATAAAAAAGGTTTGCGTATTAAAAAACGTGGAATTAATGCGACAATGACATTCAAAGAGCCTTTGGAAATCGATTATGAAAATGATTCGAGTGATGCAATCATGAAAAAAATTATGAATGCAATTGAGCAAGCACCAGAATTTAATAAAGTTCGACCAATGGACGAAATTCTTGCTGAAAATAGTGAAAAATCATTGGATGATTATTTGAATGAAGACGACGAAGAGTTTGATGATTTCGAAGAAATGGGCTACGACGAAGAAAATAAAAAAGACTAAAAGAATACAACATACAAAATGAAAAAAGTTCATTTTATTGCAATTGGTGGAAGTGCAATGCACAATTTGGCGATTGCTTTGCACGAAAAAGGATATCAAGTAACAGGTTCTGACGACGCAATTTTCGAACCTTCGAAAACACGTTTGGACCAACGTAGAATTTTACCAGAAGAAATGGGTTGGTTTCCAGAAAAAATTACAACAGATTTAGATGCTGTGATTTTGGGAATGCATGCTCACGCTGATAATCCTGAAATGTTACGTGCTCAAGAATTAGGTTTAAAAATCTATTCATATCCAGAATATTTGTACGAACAATCAAAAGATAAAACGCGTGTTGTAATTGGTGGTTCGCATGGAAAAACGACAATTACATCAATGATTCTTCACGTTTTGCATTATCATAATATCGATGTTGATTATATGGTTGGTGCGCAATTGGATGGTTTTGATGTGATGGTAAAATTGACAGAAGACAACGAATTTATGATTATGGAAGGTGATGAATATTTATCATCTGCCTTAGATCGTCGTTCAAAATTCTTGTTGTATCAACCAAATATTGCGTTGATTTCAGGTATTGCTTGGGATCATATCAATGTTTTTCCAACGTTTGCAGATTACACTTCTCAATTCTCAAAATTCGTAGAATCTATCGTGAATGGAGGTGCTTTAATTTACAACGAAACAGACGAAGAAGTTGTTAAAGTGGTAGAAGAAACGGAGAAAGCAATCAAGAAATTCCCTTATCATTTACCAGAACATTTTATCGAAAATGGAATCACTTTTATCGAAACAGAAGATGGACCAATTCCGTTAGAAGTCTTTGGTAATCATAACTTGATGAATTTAGAAGGTGCTCGTGCAATTTGTAAACAATTAGGTGTAATGGATGATGATTTCAACGAAGCAATTCAATCATTCAAAGGAGCATCTAAACGTTTGGAATTAATTAATCGTACTTCTGATTTTGTTGCGTATAAAGATTTTGCCCATGCGCCAAGTAAAGTAACTTCAGTTACGAATGCAGTAAAAGAACAATATACAGATAAAACAGTTGTAGGATGTTTAGAAATCCACACCTATTCGTCTTTGAATCCTGAGTTTTTGGTGCAATACAAAGGTGCTTTAGACAAAACTGATATCAAAATTGTAATGTATAGCCCAGAAGCATTAGAAATAAAACGTATGGAAATGATTTCTCCAGAAGATATCAAAAAAGCCTTTGGAGATGATTCTATTTTGGTATTTACAAATGGTGAACAATTGCAAGATTATATCGAAAGTTTAGATAAAAAAGATAAAGTATTTTTGATGATGAGTTCAGGAAACTTCGGTGGAGTAAACTTGAATGAATTATTTAAAGCATAAAAAAATCACCTTTCAATAAAAGGTGATTTTCCACTTAAATATCTATAAAATATAGAAAAAGAGAACTTAATTTTTTAGGTTCTCTTTTTGTTTTTTGTCAAATGGTCAAAATAATCATTTTAGGTTTTTGGATTACTTCTTTTCAAATATCAGTAAACTTAGAACTATTTTAAACTTTTTCGGAACTATTAATTTTAAAAACATTATTTTAGAAAAAACAGAGGTGATATAAACTTTTAGTAATACTCTACTCACTTTTGTTAGCTTTCGCCATCAAAAAACACCTCTGTTTTACTATAAAATTATAGTGACCCTTTTGATAGTAACAAAGATGATAAAAATCGAGATAAAAAAAAGTTTGAAAAGTAGCCTAAAGATGTCCAAAACGGAAGTTATTGTAAACTTTTTCTAAATTGAGTTGGACTAATTTTTAGATGTTTTTTGAAAAAATTTCCGAATGAATATTGGTCAGAAAAGTTTAACTCATTCGAAATTTCAGAGATTGTTTTAGTTGTTTCACTCAACAATACTTTCGATTCACGAATCACAACAGAACTGATTAATTCTTTTGTCGTTCTACCTGTTATTGATTTGCAACATTCAGTTAAATATCGTACTGTAATATTCAATTTATCTGCATAATATTTTGCATCTCTGTTTTCTGTATAACTCTTATTTAAATCATTCAAAAAACGCTTTACAATATCATCTTTTCGCGTTCCTTTTCTTACAATAATTGTTTGTTGTTTCGAAAGTTCGCTAAACGTTGTGTAAACAATCGCATAAAATAAATTGAACTGTAAATAGCGTACGAATTTGGTCAATTTCTCTTGCAAACGCAACTTCAATTGCAATAAAAGTTCGATTAAAGCAGAAAATTCTATTTCATTGAAATGATAATTATTGATTCTACCTTCACCAAAAAATTGGTTGTATTCATAACCACTCAAATCGATAATCGATGTATCTAAAATCTTTTTGGTTAAAACTAAACTCAACAATTCTAAATCAGATGATTTTGAAATTATTTGGTAAGATTTATTAGGTTCTGGGAAGAAAACATCGTGTTGTTTTAGTTTAATTTCTTGGTCATTTTGAGAAATAATTAAATAACCATGCTGAATAAAAATCGTCTTAATCAAATCTTTTTTCAAACGTTTATTTTCAACAGTTTGCTGAATAAATTCCTCTTGATCAAAAACATTAAAATTCTCCATAAATCAACACTTTAATTTCAGTTAATTTGACACAAATTTTAACCCAATAATAGAGCAAATTAAAGTCGTTAAGAAGAAAACGCGCCAAAAACTTGCTGGTTCTTTAAAAATAAAAATTCCTACTAAAACTGTTCCGACTGCTCCAATTCCTGTCCAAACTGCATAAGCCGTTCCGATTGGTAATGTTTGCGTTGCTTTTACCAACAAAACCATGCTCACCGTTAAGAAAAATAAAAAACCACCATACCATAAATACGTGTCATTTCCGGTTGCTTCTTTTGCTTTTCCAAGACATGATGCGAAACCGACTTCGCACAATCCTGCAATTAGTAAAATTACCCAATTCATTTTTTACTGATTTATTTATAAAAATTAAGACTACAAAAAATTGTAGCCTTAAAATTAATTATTTATTTTTTGAATTATTTACCGAAACTATCGCTAAATTCTACTTGACCTTTGATGTGTACTTCGCTCCATGTTTTAGAAACGCCATCTGCACCTTTGTGTAATTCTAAACAAGCTTGATTAAGAGCTTCTATTGCTTTTCCTGTGTTAAAATCCATCAAATCAACATCTGTTTCAATTGAAAAAACATTGTTCTCAAACGTTGATTTTACTTCGTATTCTTTAGAAGCATTATTC
The DNA here is from genome assembly GCF_002426075.1 of Empedobacter sp. UBA5528. NCBI lineage: Bacteria > Pseudomonadati > Bacteroidota > Flavobacteriia > Flavobacteriales > Weeksellaceae > Empedobacter > Empedobacter sp. UBA5528. Next base: position 33,170 of record NZ_DINY01000040.1, read on the forward strand.
AACGTTAAATTCAAGAAAGTTTTACCATCTCTGAAATGTAATTGACCTTTGATTTCGCTTGTATTAATCATATTTCCAAACAAAATATCTTTCAATTTTTGATCACGATCAATTTGATCAGAATTTAATGTAGCAACTGTCGCTATAATATTTGCACCTTCTAAAACTTCTTGAGGCGTTTTTCCATCTTCTTTTGCGTCTTTCACCAAAACAACATCAAAACGTCCTGAAACAGCCACTTTTTCTGTTGTTTTATAAGCCGTCCACTCAACTCCAGATTTTCTAATTACACCCTCTACAATTTCCGTTGGTTCTTCCACTGTAACAGCAGATTTAGCAGGTTGTTCAACTGGTTTTTCTTCTGTTTTATTCGTACAATTCATCAGCATTACTGATGCACAGCATATAATCGCTATAGATAATTTTTTCATTTCAAACTTTTATGCTACAAAAATACAACAAGCCAAGACTAATTCACAATTGATTTTTAACATATTCTGAAAAAACTCTACTTTTGTAAGATGATAAAAAATCTTCTAAATACATGTTTGATTATCATTTGTTTGCCATTTATCTTAATTTATGAGATTTATTGTTCGGTTTACAAATACAGAAAATAAATTGGTAACTTCGCTTTCAAATTGGAAAGATGAGCGAAAGAATAATAGGAATAATAGGCGCTATACCGCAAGAAATAAACGGTGTAGTCAATTTATTAACAAACAAGCAAGAACATAAAATTGGTCGAAGAAGTTATTTTACTGGAAAATTAAACAATCAAAAAGTTGTGGTCGTTTATTCTCGTGTTGGTAAAGTTGCTGCCTCTGCTACGGTTACAACCTTAATCCTTGAATTTAACGTTTCTGAATTGATTTTTACAGGTGTTGCAGGTGGAATTCATGCTGATGTAAAAATTGGAGATATTGTTCTAGGGCAAAGTTTGATTCAACATGATATGAATGCTCAACCTCTTTTTCCTGCTTACGAAATCCCAATGTTAGGAAAAGCTTATTTTGAGGCTGATTCTTCTCAATTAGAAGTTGCGACAACAGCTATTTTAGAAATTTTAGAAGAGCAACATTTGCATAATGTGATTTCTGAAAAAGATTTGGATAAATTTAATATTCATCAGCCTCAACTACATGTTGGTTTAATTGGATCTGGAGATTTATTTTTCTCGACAAATTCTCAGAAAGAAAAATTACAACAAAACTTACCCGAAATACTTTGTGTCGAAATGGAAGGCGCTGCAGTAGCACAAGTTTGTTACGAATTTGATATTCCTTTTATCATCATAAGAACAATATCAGATGATGCCGACGATCATTCTACATTAGATTTTAATAGTTTTATAGAAAAGATTTCGAATGTATATTCAATAGAAATTATTAAGAACATCATCAAGTAAAAAGTCCTTTAAAAAGGGCTTTTTTTTTGATGCTCACATTAATAAAAAAATCATCAAAAGATTTGATGATTTGCTTTTCCAAATATTTAAAATGGATTGTGGGGAGAGCAGGATTCGAACNNTGGCCGCTTGAGTATCTCCCCGCCTAATAATAAAGTATTCTTCAAAAAAGAAGAGCCGATAGAGGGACTCGAACCCACGACCTGCTGATTACAAATCAGCTGCTCTAGCCAGCTGAGCTACATCGGCGATTTTTTATTTTTGTTTTAAAAGTAAAATATAAACTTTTTTGGAGCCGATAGAGGGACTCGAAC
>NZ_DINY01000040.1:35056-38278 GCF_002426075.1 Empedobacter sp. UBA5528
AGCCAGCTGAGCTACATCGGCAAAAATATTATTATTTGTATATTTCAAATTGAAAACAGGATATTCATTTCTCGAAAGAAGTATTGTTCCTTTTTCGTGGTGCAATATTAGGGCAGTTTTTCGAATCTCGCAAATGTTTTTTCAAAAAAAAGTAGAAGTTTTTTCTAAAAATTTACTTCAATTTTGAAAATCAGAATTTTAGAATTCAAAAAAAGATTAAACTTTTTTTCAATAAAAGTAAAAAAGATAATATTCTATTTACATTAGAGTCCCTATTTTTGTAGTCAATTAATCATTAATGCATCTTATCATACAAATTTTGCAACTTTTCGGAGCAATTGCTTTGTTCATTTTTGCGATAAAACTATTAAGCGAAAATTTACAAGCGTTATCTGGATCGAATTTTAAACGCACTCTAAACAAATTAACCAAAAACAATTTATCGACAATTGTTACAGGTACTTTTTTTACAACAGCTATACAATCTTCCTCGGCTGCGAGTGTGTTTATATTGGGATTTGTAAATGCTGGATTGATTAATTTGCGAAAAGCATTTGGCTTAATATTAGGCGCAAATATCGGAACTACGCTTACATTGTGGTTGGTCTATTTCGGAATGAAATTCGATTTGGTACAAATTGCATTGCCTCTTATACTGGTGGCTTTTCCATTTTATTTATCGAAAAAACGTAACCAAAGAAAAGTAGGTGGAATTTTATTTTCGCTTTCCTTACTTTTTCTTTCGCTTTATTTCCTGAAAACTTTTTTACCTTCTATCGAAAGTCATCAGAAGTTACAAGAATTCTTTCAGCAATTATCGCATTATGGTTTTTTGACTAATTTGTTATTTATTCTATTTGGAATATTACTAACGGTTTTAGTCCACTTTTCATCAGCATCAATTACGATTGCAATTTTATTAGCGAGCAAAGGTTTACCTATCGAATTAGCTGCAATGATTGTTTTGGGAGCAAATATAGGAACAACTTTTACAGCGCATTTAGTTGCCGCAATTGGAGATAAATACACGAAAGTTGTCGCAGCATTTCATACATTTTTCAATATTGTAATTGCGTTGATTTTTATGTTGATTGCAAATTTTGTTTTAAAATTTATTGGAACAACAATTTCATCAAATATCGCTGTTCAACTGATTACTTTTGATACTATTAGTAATTTCGTCGGGGTCATTTTGTTTACGCCTTTTATCAATAAAATAGCTTTCTATTGTCAGAAAAAATATTTCTCTGTAAAATCAGCAGACAATAAATTAGAATTTTATGCAATTCCATTCGGAACAAATTCTGACCTATATAAAAATGAAGCCAACAAAAAACTTCTGAAACTCGCTTCTACAACGAAACAAACGATTTATACGCTTGGGCGAATGATTACTGAAAGTGATGAAGAAAAGATTTTGGTTTTTCGTGAACGAATTTTGGAACTGGAAAAAGAAGGTGATCAATTGGAGAGAGAAGTCAATGAATTTTTGAATGAAATTGCTGATTTAGATTTACCAAACGAAAATACAATTGCGATTCATCAACTAATTACACTTTGTCATCATCTGGAAAGTGTGGGCGATATTGCGATTAAGATTTCTTCTATTCATCGTCGTCGTAGAATGACAAATAGTTATTTTACACCAAAAATGAGAACGTATTTGGTCGAATTTCAAAATAATTTGGATCAAACAACGCGTATTCTAAATCAAAATTTGAACGAAACACAAGAAGAAGTTTCTATCAAACAAGCGGAGTTTATCGAAAAAACGATTAATACAATTTACAAAGAAGCCGAAGCAAATTTAATGAAGACGATCGAAAAAGAGAAACTTTTGACTACAAGTGCGCTTTTCTACAAAGATCTAATTCAGAATTACGAAATTCTTGGCGATCATCTTTACAAAGCCAATGCAACAATTGTTAAGCTAAAAAATCAGTAGATTTTTGTAAGTTTAAAGAAATTTATTGCATGGCTACTACATTTACAATAAAGCTTGAAGAACAAATTATTGGAACTACAGAATTTGAATTTGCAGATGTTCCGATGGGAGTTGTTTATGGCAAAATAAATTTTATAGATATTGAATCTCCTTATTTATTATTCAAAAATTATTGTTTAGCAAATAACATCCATATAAATTATGATTCTGAAAAAGAAAGATTGATAGACACAGCGATTATTCCAAATCTTAGAATTTATTATAATGATTTTAAAGAAGAATTAAAAAGTTGGGGAAGTTCTATTTCTGGAATTGAAATTTCTGATGACGTATTTGAATTTGAAATTACTTTATATGGTTTAGAATCTGAAACGATGTCAACTTTATTCAAACATCATTTTGATGAATATTTTAAATAATAACTTGTCTTGAATTAAAATTCGTCAATTCGAGTGATTTTTAGAAATATATTTCTAAAAATTGTATCGAGAATTAAGATGAATTTTATCTTCTAAAACCTTATTCTCGACACAAAATTCTAAACGAATTTCACTCGAATTGACGGTTTTATTTATAAAATAATATAATTACTTCGCTCACTTCTACTCTATTTTGTAATTTTGCAAAATGTTTGATTCAAAGCAAATTTTTTCTATTCAATCCGAAGAAGATTTCCAAAACGTTGCATTGGAAGTTTTCCGTTATCAAGCGCAAGAAAATGAGGTGTACAAAAACTTCTTAAATTTCTTGAACGTTGATTATTCTACTGTAAAACACACCAACGAAATTCCTTTTTTACCGATTCAGTTTTTTAAGAAATTTAAATTGATTTCGGGAAATCGTGAAGTGGAAAAGGTTTTTACAAGTTCGGGAACAACTGGAATGGCGACAAGTAAACATTTGGTAACGGATTTGGCATTGTATCATTACAGTTTAGAAAAATGTTTCGAACAATTTTATGGTCCACTTCCCGATTATACTATTTTCGCGCTTTTGCCTTCGTATTTGGAGCGTACAGGTTCGTCTTTGATTGATATGGTGGAGTATTGGATTGAGAAATCTGGTAGCGATAAAAGTGGTTTCTATTTGTATAATCACGATGAATTGTACGAAAATCTTATTGCGCACGAAAAAACGGGCAAGAAAGCAATTTTGATTGGTGTTTCATTTGCTTTATTAGATTTTGTCGAAAATTATAAAATGAATTTGCAGCACACAATTGTGATGGAAACTGGCGGAATGAAAGGTCGCAAGAAAGAAATTACGCGCGAAGAATT